>JABUUE010000001.1:0-27093 GCA_021443335.1 Bacteroidaceae bacterium | reverse complement strand
ATATTAGGCTAATTTGTTAATTATTAGTTAAATAATATTAATTCAGCGAACCCTAATTAGGGAGAGTGTACAACAAGTATTGAGAGAGGCGGTTGACCCTGTTTATGATGAATTGGCAAGACCCAACGGAGAATTGGAATTGGAAAATCCATATACTTGGGCTGAGTCACCTGGTGGTTTAAAGAAAATGGGATATGATGATAATGGCATAAGAAGGGGTAAGAAATATTATGACCACCTCTTAAATCCCAATTGGCAATTTAATAGAAATAGTGGGCACGAAGGTTTCAGATTTGCAACTAACAATCCTCAGAAAGAAATAGTTCGTGATATAGAAAGACAAAGACAAAAAGATGAACAAAACTTTCAACGAGCATTAGATGCTGCCGACAAACGACCATTACACCGACAAGGAAGCCTTAATAGAGCAATGGATGAATCTATTCGTAGAGCAATAAGAAAAATACTGAAATAAAATGTGCAACATCATTACTCGAAAATGTGAGCAGAATTAACTGTTCACCTTTTTGTATAGTTATGCATAAATATGCAAAGTATTCGGTAGTGGGTCAAGTTCTATATAATTACCTAACCTTATAACCACAAATCTCATAACCTTATAACCATAAAACCTCATAAACCTAAAACAATATCAATAATCTTTTGTGCAACCTCATTGGCTTGTTCCATGGTTGCAGCCTCAGAATAAACGCGGATTATCGGTTCGGTGTTCGACTTTCGGAGATGTACCCAAGAGTCGGCGAAATCTATCTTCACACCGTCAATGTCGTTAATCTGCTCCTCCTTGTATATTTCTTTAACCTTGGCGAGGATGGCATCGACATCTGTTGATGGAGTTAGATCTATGCGGTTCTTTGCGATACTGTATTCGGGGAGAGTCTTGCGCAGTTCAGAAACTGTTATCTTTTTCTCAGCAAGAAGAGTCAGGAAAAGCGCGATGCCTACAAGCGCGTCACGGCCGTAGTGGCTTTCAGGGTAGATGACTCCGCCGTTGCCTTCGCCACCGATTACGGCGTTCACAGCCTTCATCTTCGTTGTTACATTAACCTCGCCAACAGCTGCTGCAGCATGTTCGCAACCATCATATTTGTTTGTGACATCGCGGAGAGCGCGGGTAGAGGAAAGGTTGCTCACGGTGTTGCCTGGAGTTTTTGAGAGAACATAGTCGGCGATAGAGACAAGCGTATATTCCTCGCCAAACATTGTTCCGTCTTCAGAGATGAATGCAAGACGGTCAACATCAGGGTCAACGACAATGCCAAGGTCATATTTTCCTGACTTCATCTCGTCCATTATTCCCTGAAGGTTTTTCTCCAATGGCTCTGGGTTATGGGCAAAGTCGCCGTTAGGCTCGCTGTTGAGTATTGTTGCGTCAACGCCAAGTTGTGAGAGCAGTTCCGGAAGTATGATGCCGCCAACGCTGTTTATAGCGTCAACACAAACCTTAAATCCCTGCTTCTTTATGTTTTCCACATCCACGAGCTTCAAATTCTTTACCGCGTCGATGTGCTTCTGGTTGAAGGAGTTGTCATAAATGACCTTGCCTAAGCCGTCAACCTCTGCGTAGGTGAAGTTCTCCTCTTCTGCCAGTCTCAACACCTCGTTTCCAGCCTCCTTGTCAAGAAACTCGCCGTCACGGTTCAGCAGTTTCAGCGCATTCCACTGACGCGGATTATGGCTTGCAGTGATTATTATTCCTCCGTCAGCACCAGCCATCTGCACCGCAAGTTCTGTTGTAGGAGTTGTGGCAAGTCCGATGTTAAGCACATCGAAGCCACAGCCGATAAGAGTTCCTGTAACTATCTGGTCAACCATCTGTCCAGAGATTCTCGCGTCTCTGCCGACAACGATAACCCCCTTCTCACCCTCTTTCACTGAAGGTCTGATGAATGCGGCGTAAGAAGTTACAAACTTAACAATATCAAATGGATTCAAGGTATCGCCCGTAGGACCACCGATTGTGCCGCGAATGCCTGAAATTGATTTTATGAGAGACATGAAAATTTTATTTATAAGGAGTTCAAGGAGTTACATGAAGTCCAAGAGATTATCATAATGTTTTCGAGATTTCGAAGTTTCGAGAATTCGAGATTTTGAGTCTTATTTACTTTCCTTCCTGATAAGATATTTCATACAGGCAAGGATAAACATTCTGAGTGGCGCTTGCCTGACCTTGTGAGTGAGGTACGATAAGTCTTATTTTCGCTATCTCGTCATACTTCGTGCCGCATCTGCCGATGTTCAGATAAGCCAGTGGCACAAGCCATCCAGATGGAACAGACAGGCTGCCATAACTTGCATACATCAGACTCTGACCGGAGATGAACGAGCCAACGTAAGTGTCGCTTGAGCGATAAACGGTCATTGTCTCTGGTATGGCAAGAGCGTCTCTGGTGATGTTTGTGAGAATAATCTGCGTGGTCATCAGGTTTGTCTCTATGAAGCGGCAGAGAATGCTCGATGTCTGTCCGTCTTTCATTCTCTTGTCCAGTTCAACCTTCTCACCCGTCTTTTCCAGCGTTTCCTGGTTGTAGAACGTACCCCTGTTGATAACCTGCATATAAACGCTCGATTTCTGCAGCAGTACCCACTCCTGCTTGAGAGTATCGGTAACATAACCATTGTTGCGGAACTCCTCCTCAGTGATAATCTTAGCGTTTATTTTCTGCATATAAGCGTTGATGGCGTCACGCTCCTTGTCTTTCTTCTCCGCATACGTCTCTGTGTCATTGCAAGAAGAGAGAGACACCATCATTACAAGGATAGCGAGGAACAAGCCTCCTAATTTATTTTTGTTATTAGTCATTATTCTATTGTCATTATTCATTAGTCAAAGTCAAAGTCAAAGTCAAAGTCTGAGTCTGAGTCAAAGTCTGAGTCTGAGTCAAAGTCACCCTACATCTCCTCAACAACCTTCCTCACCACATTTTCTGCCTCAGCAATCGAGCATTGCAGCTGCCCGCCAGCAGCGTTGAAGTGTCCGCCGCCATTGAAGTATTTTGCCGCTATCTCTATGCAGTTCAGGTCGTCAACAGAGCGCAGACTTACCCACACGCGGTTTTCAATCTTAGTGTCCTCACGCAGCGAGATGCTCAGTCGGCAGCCCTTTATTTGCAGCGGCTGGTTGACGAGACTTTCCGTGAAGCCCTTAATGTAGTGATACGCTTCTAATTCCTCCTTAGCGACAGCGAAATAAGCCACACCCTTTTCCGGGAAATAATGCAGTTTCTCGTTAAGCACATAACCCCAGAACCTCAGCTTGAACACCGAGAAATCGTGATACACATTGCGGTAGATTTTGTCCTTGTCTATTCCGCGTGTGAGCAGCATACCGATAATCTCGTATATCTCTGGGCGTGTTGAGGAGTAGGTGAAGCCTCCTGTGTCGGTCATCATGCCGCAGTAGATACAAGTGGCAGCGTTCTTCTTGATGTTTGCCGACTGTCCCATGTCGTATATCAGCCTGAACACAAGCTCTGCTGTACTCGACAGATTGGGGAACGAGAAGAGCCACGGCGTTTCTATCAGCGGTTCTTCGTGGTGGTCAATCACTAATTTTGTCGCCTTTGAAGCCTCAATCATGTCGCCCAGACTCTCACATCGGGAGTATTGCGCGTAGTCCAGACAGCATATCAGGTCAGCGTTCTCAATCTGCATCTTGGCGATGTTCGGCGACCTGTCCGCGCGGATGACCTTCTCTATCGTCGGCAACCATTTCAGGAAGTCCGGAAATTGGTCAGGCACTATCACCACCGGCATCTTACCCATGACACGAAGAAACTCTGCAAAGCCGAGTGTTGATCCGAGAGCATCGCCATCAGGACTGCGGTGGCAGGTGAGAACAATCTTGCGTGAGCCGCGCAGCAAAGCTAACAACTCCTCTGCGCGCTCCGCCGGAATGAGGTTTATCATTTATGCTTTATTGATTTCGAATTATCGAGGGTTTCGGATTTTCGAGATTTCGAAGCTATTGTCTTGAACTCCTTAACTTTAGTACAATTGTGAAGGATAAACACCCTCGTCAACAAGTTTCTGAATGCGTTCCACTGTTCCAGGGCGGTCGGCAGCGTAAGTTACGCCAAACCACTTGCTGGTAGTGTCGAGCACCTTCACTGTTGAAGTGCCGTCGTTGATGAGCTTGTTCACCATCAGCGGGATGAAGAACTCGCTCTTGATGTTCTCAATGTTCTTTGGGTCAGAGAGGAAAGCCTTGAAGAAGTCCTCAGAATACTTGAAGTAGTCAGGAGTGAAGCCCCAAACATTCATTGATACAGGAGTATTGTCCTCGATGCCTATCCACTCTCCGTTCTCGTCCTTGTATTTCACGACACCTTCGCGGCGCTCTATCTCCGTGCGCTCAACGACGGTTGTGAGGTTGCCATTCTCGTCCTTTGAGCAGATGCCACGTGCCACTGTTCCGTTCTCAGAGAGAGTGTTGCCTACGCGGAAGCCTACCATTGCGTACTGGTCGTGAGCGTTGTCAGGCAGTTCGCTGAGGAATTTGCCCATCACCATGAAGCAGTCGCGGTTGTAGAAGTCGTCACAGTTTATCACGCAGAAAGGCTCCTTTACAACATCCTTTGCCATCAGCACGGCGTGGTTTGTGCCCCATGGCTTCACGCGGCCTTCTGGAACGGAGAAGCCCTCTGGCAGAGAGTCGAGCGACTGGAAACAGAGTTCCACGGGAACTTTGCCCTCATATTTAGAGAGCACCTGCTTGCGGAAGTCCTCTTCAAAGTCCTTGCGTATTATCCATACTATCTTTCCGAATCCAGCCTGGATAGCGTCGTAGATAGAGTAGTCCATGATTGTTTCACCGTTAGGACCGAGAGTGTCAAGCTGCTTGAGACCGCCGTATCGGCTGCCCATACCTGCTGCGAGGAGTAAAAGTGTAGGTTTCATATCTTTGAGTTTTTTTGTTATTAAGTTCGCGGTATTTATACCGCAAAGTTACGATTTTTTCCGAGAAAGCAGGGACTTTTGCGTCATAAAAAACATTAAATTAGACGATTTGTTGCCCTTGCTCATTTCTTTTTCAACGATTGTTCATTTCTTTGTCAACGATTGCTCATTTCTTTGTCAACGATTGCTCATTTCTTTGTCAAAGTTATCACGCAAAGCTCGGGCCATGCTCCTAAGCGGAAGGGCAGTCCTGCGCCGCCGACACCCGTGCTGACATTCAGGAAATGCGCCTTCTCCTCATACATTCCGTCGTGATATTTGTATATCCAGCGGCTCGGAGTCCAGCCCAAGAGTTTCAGCTGCATGGCGTGGGTGTGGCCAGAGAGCGTCAGCAACACATCGCGCGCCTTCCTCTCGCGGATGTCTGTCGGCTGGCAACCTTTTTCCGTCAGTGCTGGCAGGACAACCCTCTCCCAGTGCGTCGGGTCGTGCGAGAGCAGAATCTTGCAGTCAGCGTCTTCCGCCCCCTTGAATGTCTTGTCTATGTCGCCGTACTGCGGAAAATGCTTGCCGTTGCCGTAGTTCTCGCATCCTCCGATGCAGATGCTGTCAGCGCCCCGGCTCACTGTTGCGTGCTCGTTGAGCAGAAGTCGCCAGCCCATGCCCTTGATGTCACCCTTGAACGCCTCTAACCACTGCTTCTTCTCTTTTGCCGTCAGCGGAGTGTAGGCGTGGTAATCATGGTTGCCGAGCACAGCATAGACACCATCTTTCGCCCTAACTCGCCTGAGAATCTTCGTGAAGTCAGTTGCCTTGCTGTCGTCCGCGGCGAAGTCAGTTACCTTGCCTTCAGCTGCGCCCGTAAGCTCCTGTCGGTCGCGCGTAACGAGGTCGCCCGTGAAACACACCATGTCAGCCTTCTGCTCGTTGATGGCGTCAACCACCTTCTCCACAAATTCCGGATGCCCCGCCTGTGATGCCAAGTGCATATCGCTCAGATGCACAATCTTGTAGCCATCGAACGCTGCGGGTATGCGGTTGCTCTCTACCGTCACATCTTTCACCTTCAGGTGCGTAGGGCCCCAGAAATGCCCCACAATCATTATCAGCAGCACCGTCACGCCCAATCCGATGGAAATGTTCTCCGTCACTGCTGCCGCCGCCTGAGAGAAGATACCGATGAACCTTCCTGCGAGCGACACTACCGTGTAAACTATCAGTGGGAAAGCAATGATAGAGTAGGGCACAGCAAACGCTATCATCCTGTTGAAGAACAGATGACCATGTCCGTGCGACAATAGCATCAGGACAAAGGGCAGGAGCAGTATGATAAGCGTTATCAGGTAGATTTTCATTTGTGAGGTTTTAGGTTGAAGGTTTTATGTTGAAGGTTTTATGTTGGAGGTTTTGGGGATGTGGTTTTTTGGGGTTGTTGGGTTTAGAGGTTTATAAGTTACAGAGATTTTCAGATTTGCGACTGCAAAGTTACGAAATATAATTGGCTATTACGCCAATTTAGATTTTTTTAACATTGACGAAGGTTAGCCTAACGTCGAAGGTTAAATGTTCAGTTGCGCCGATACTCAACCGCTGTTGCGCCGATACTCAACCGCTGTTGCGCCGATACTCAACCGCAGCGTCATTGTATTAAACCCAAATAGTTCATTAGAACGTATATGGGTTTTATTTCTTGGACATTCTTACTATTTTTCGTCTTTTTGTTTTCTATCGGCATCTTTTTCCCACTTATTGCAGTCACATAGCCCGCTATGCTCCATTATGAGTAGAAAAAATCTACTCGGTATAAATCCAAAAATACTTCAAAATTCTAATGCGCTCGGCTCCGCCGCTTTGCTTGCAAAGAACTTTTTGGGTTAACCCTGAAAAAGCAAGAAGTAGCAAAAAAACCTCACAATTGTGTTTTTTTCAAAAAACTGCAAAAAACCAAACAAAACAAAACAATACTTGCGTACGCATACAAACAATGCAAAACGACGGTATGCCTTGTGTGACATGCCGCCGTTAATGTTTATCCCAAAGGTTCGTTAGAGTTGTTTGGGATTATGTGTGGTTGTGTTGATTAGCGATTAGCCATTAACCTTCTTCATGTGTGCGATGAGCTCGAGAACCTTGTTAGAGTAACCAATCTCGTTGTCGTACCAAGAAACAACCTTTACGAATGTGTCTGTGAGTGCGATACCAGCCTTAGCGTCGAAGATTGATGTGCGAACATCGCCGAGGAAGTCAGAAGAAACAACAGCGTCCTCAGTGTATCCGAGTACACCCTTTAGCTCGCCTTCAGAAGCAGCCTTCATAGCCTCGCAAATCTCAGCGTAAGTAGCAGGCTTAGCGAGGTTAACAGTGAGGTCAACAACTGATACATCGAGAGTTGGAACGCGCATAGCCATACCAGTGAGCTTGCCGTTGAGCTCTGGGATAACCTTACCTACAGCCTTAGCAGCACCTGTAGAAGAAGGGATGATGTTGCCAGAAGCAGCACGACCACCGCGCCAGTCCTTCATTGATGGACCGTCAACAGTCTTCTGAGTAGCTGTTGTAGAGTGAACTGTAGTCATAAGACCGTCAGTGATGCCGAACTTGTCGTTGAGAACCTTAGCGATAGGAGCGAGACAGTTAGTTGTGCAAGAAGCGTTAGAAACGAACTGAGTGCCCTTAACATACTTGTCAAAGTTTACGCCGCAAACGAACATTGGAGTAGCGTCTTTTGAAGGAGCTGACATAACAACATATTTTGCGCCAGCCTCGATGTGAGCCTGAGCCTTCTCCTGAGTGAGGAAGAGACCTGTTGACTCAACAACGTACTCAGCCTCAACCTCGTTCCACTTGAGGTCAGCAGGGTTACGCTCTGCAGTAACGCGGATCTTCTTACCGTTAACGATGAGCTGTGAGTTCTCAACATCAGCCTCGATAGTGCCCTGGAACTCTCCGTGCATTGTGTCGTACTTGAGCATATATGCCAAGTAATCTACTGGACAGAGGTCATTGATACCTACAATCTCGATGTCGTCGCGAGTCTGAGCTGCGCGGAAAACGAAACGACCGATGCGGCCGAAACCGTTAATACCTACTTTTGTTGCCATTTTGTGTTTTTTATATGTTTAATGGATAAATAATATCAATTTTTTCGAGAAAATCACGAATATGTTGTTTGTTTTCGAGCGCAAAGTTATAAATTATTTTTATCTTTGCACTCAAAAGTAAGAATAAAGTGTAAAAAAAAGAACACATATCAAGCAATTCTGTACGGATATGTAAAATAAAGATTACAATTTTAACAACATTTTTAATATGGCATTCATTAAGGAATTCAAAGAGTTTGCCGTTAAGGGCAACGCTGTTGACATGGCTGTCGGTGTTATCATCGGCGGTGCGTTCGGAAAAATCGTTTCGTCTATCGTTGACGACATCATCATGCCTCCTATCGGCTATCTTATTGGTGGTGTGAACTTCACCGACCTGAAGTTTGAGCTGCCTAAGGTGGTGATTGAGGGTGTTGAGCTTGCTCCTGCAACCATCAACTACGGCAACTTCATCCAGACTCTTATCGACTTCACCATCATCGCGCTCTGTGTGTTCATGCTTGTAAAGGGCATCAACAAGATAGCAAAGAAGAAGGCTGAGGAGGCTCCGGCTCCAGAAGCTCCAGCAGAACCATCGGCAGAGGAGAAGCTGCTGACCGAGATACGCGACTTGCTGAAGCAGAAATAAAAAACTGCCTCACCCCTAACCCTCTCTCCACCAAGAGAAGGGGTTAGGGGTGAGGCTGAAGTCATTCGATTATATGTTAAAAGAAGTTTTCAGGCCAAAGATTGTTCACACCCTTAAACATTACGACAAGAAGAAATTTATGTCCGACCTTATGGCCGGTATCATTGTCGGTATTGTTGCCCTGCCGCTTGCCATAGCTTTCGGCATCGCTTCCGGTGTGTCGCCCGAGAAGGGTATTATTACTGCCATTGTGGCAGGCTTCATCATTTCGGTTATGGGCGGAAGCAAGGTTCAGATAGGTGGACCTACGGGTGCTTTCATCATTATTATATATGGCATAATCCAAGAGCACGGAATGATGGGACTCACCATTGCCACGCTGATGGCTGGTGTTTTCTTGATATTGTTCGGAGTGTTGAAATTAGGAACAATCATCAAATATATCCCATATCCTATCATTGTGGGTTTCACAAGCGGTATCGCCGTAACCATCTTCACCACACAGATAAAGGACCTTTTCGGTCTGCAGATGGAGTCTGTGCCATCGGACTTCATTGAGAAATGGATAGCCTATTTCCACAGCTTCACCACCATCGACCCTTGGAGCGCCATCATAGGTGTGGTTTCTGTGATTATCATTGCCATGACTCCGCGTTTCTCAAAGAAGATTCCGGGCTCGCTTGTTGCCATCATCGTGATGACAGTTCTTGCCCTCTGCCTGAAGCATTTTGCGGGCATCACCTCTATTGAGACCATCGGCGACAGGTTCTCCATAAGCAGCGAGATTCCTAACGCCGTGGTGCCAGAGATTAACTGGGAGGTCATCAAGAAGTTAGTTTCTCCGGCAGTGACCATCGCTGTCCTCGGCGCCATAGAGAGTCTGCTCTCGGCAGCCGTTGCCGATGGTGTTATCGGCGACCATCACAACTCCAACACCGAGCTTATAGCGCAGGGTATGGCTAACCTTGCAACTCCTATCTTCGGCGGCATCCCTGCCACTGGAGCCATCGCGCGCACAATGACAAACATAAACAACGGCGGTCGCTCGCCGATAGCAGGTATCGTGCATGCCGTGGTACTGCTGCTCATCTTCCTCTTTCTCATGCCATTAGCACAATACATCCCTATGGCTTGCCTTGCGGGTGTGTTGGTGTTTGTGAGTTACGGAATGAGCGGATGGCGCTCTGTGATGCATCTGCAGAACAATCCGAAGAGCGATGTTGCCGTGCTTTGGGTAACCTTCTTCCTCACCATCATCTTCGACCTCACGGTAGCCATCGAGGTTGGTCTTATCATAGCCTGCCTGCTCTTCATGAAGCGAATGTCGGAGACTTCCGATGTGAAGGTTGTACACGACGAGATTGACGCCGACGAGGAGTCTGACTTCAAGCTCGAGAACAACGAGCACCTCATTATTCCTGATGGCGTTGAGGTTTATGAAATTAACGGTCCGTTCTTCTTCGGCGCGGGCAACAAGTTTGAGGAAGTCATGGCAACACTGCATCCCGAGCATCGTCCGAGAGTGAGAATTATCAGAATGCGTAAAGTTCCATTTGTTGACTCAACAGGCATCCACAACCTCACCAACCTTTGCGAGATGTCGAAGAAGGAAGGCATCATAATTGTGCTGTCGGGCGTGACAGAGAAGGTCAAGAGCCAGCTGATGAAGGCTCATTTTGACCAGGTTGTTGGCACCGACAATATCTGTCCTCACATCAATGTCGCGCTGAAAAAGGCAGAAGAGTTGGTTGAGAGCTTATGATGGCACGGAAGTTGCAATATTACAAAATATGGCACAGAAATTTTCAGAAGAAACATCAAGAATGCTGTCTTATTCACGACAGGAGGCTCAGCGCCTGCACTGCAACAGTGTGGAGCCGGAGCATCTGTTGTTAGGCTTCTTGCGTCTAAACTCAGACATAAACCTTAAGATATTCACGGATAACAACATTGACATAAAGGAGATGAAGGATGTGATGGAACAACGCTCGGTGAAGGCGGAAAACGCTAACGAGGAGCTTCTGAACATCGACCTCTCTGTATCGTCAAACCGTCTTATCCGCATGGCTGTTGTGGAATCGGCAATGGCAGGCAGTGGCAGTGTGGAGCCTATCCATGTACTGATGGCTCTGATGAGCAATCGTTCGTCAAACTATGTCAAGACCTTCCTCGAGGAGAACCATCTGAACTACAACAAGCTGAAGGAGATGTTTGTACCTAAATCAAAGGACAAAAACCAGGAGGCAAAGAACGACGCGCAGCCAAAAGACGAGACACAGCCAAACACTGACATTGCAAACACGATAGAGGACAGTCAGAAGTCGAAACAGACCTTGCGCAACAACTTCCTGAACAGCGTTGGCGACGATGACGACTCAGAGTTTGAGAGTGAGATTATGGGCGACAACTCCGCCTCAGTAAAGAGCGGAAAGAAGCAGGAGGAGAAATCGAAGACGCCTGTCTTGGACAATTTCTCTACCGACCTTACGCTTGCTGCCAGACAGGGTAAGCTCGACCCGATGGTTGGCCGCACAAGAGAGCTGGAACGCGTGGAGGAAATACTCTGTCGCAGAAAGAAGAACAACCCCGTGCTTATCGGTGAGCCTGGCGTGGGCAAAAGTGCTATCGTGGAAGGACTGGCGCAGATGATAGCTAACAAGACTGCGTCGCCCGTGCTCCACGACAAGCGACTGCTCGCACTCGACCTTACGGCAGTGGTGGCAGGAACAAAATACCGTGGACAGTTTGAGGAAAGGATGAAGGCGATAATCTCAGAATTAGAGGAGTCGCCCGAAATAATCATCTTCCTTGACGAGCTTCACACCCTCATCGGCTCAGGCTCGGCTGCCGGCTCTATGGACGGCGCAAACATACTGAAACCAGCCTTGGCGCGCGGCACGGTACAATGTATCGGAGCCACAACGCTTGACGAATACCGTAAGTCGATAGAGAAAGACGGCGCAATGGAACGCCGCTTCCAGAAGGTCATTGTTGAGCCTACAACCAAGGACGAGACTTTTGAGATTCTGCAAAACCTCAAGGACAGGTATGAGAAGCATCATCAGGTTTGCTACTCTGACGACGCGCTGAAAGCGTGTGTGGAACTTACGGAGCGCTACATCTCCGACCGCTTCTTTCCAGACAAGGCTATCGACGCCATGGACGAGGTGGGCGCGCGCATACATCTGAAGAACGCTGCCATTCCGCAGCCTATAATCGACAAGGAGAACGAGATAAAGGAAGTTCGCAAGCAGAAGATGAATGCCGTAGATAATCAGGACTATGAGGCGGCAGCGAGACTGCGCGACGACCAGACAAGGCTCGAAAAAGAATTGCAGCTGCTGAAGGATGATTTCGCTAACAGCAGTCGCGAGAACTACATTCCTGTCACTGACGAGAACGTGGCAGATGTGGTTTCAATGATGAGCGGCGTGCCTGTAACACGAGTGAAAGAGGCGGAAGGCAAACGACTCAAGGAAATGGCGGATGTGCTGAAATCCAAGGTTATAGCGCAAGACGACGCCATAACAAAGATGGTAAAGGCGATACAACGCAACAGAATTGGTCTGCGCTCGAAGAATCATCCTATCGGAGCGTTCATGTTTCTCGGTCCTACGGGTGTGGGCAAGACTCATCTCGCAAAGAAACTCGCCGAGGAAATGTTCGGCAGCACGGATGCCATAATCCGTGTTGACATGAGCGAATATTCCGAGAGTTTCAACACATCGCGTCTTGTCGGCGCGCCTCCGGGATATGTCGGTTTCGACGAGGGCGGTCAGCTAACAGAACGTGTTCGCCGCAAACCGTATTCTATAGTTCTGCTCGACGAGATTGAGAAGGCTCACTCCAATGTCTTCAACATGCTGCTGCAGGTGCTTGACGAAGGTAGAATGACTGACGGCAACGGCCGTCTCATAGACTTCTCGAACACCATCATCATCATGACAAGCAACGCGGGAACCCGCCAGCTGAAGGATTTCGGAATGGGAATAGGCTTTGAGCGCATAAACTCACGCAACCTACAGGACGAGAAGAACAAGGAATACGCTCGCAACATCATACAGAAGAGTCTGAGCAAGCAGTTTGCGCCAGAGTTCCTGAACCGTCTTGACGAGATAATAATGTTTGACCAGCTATCAAAAGATGCGATAAACAAGATTATCGACCTTGAACTGCGAGACCTTGTAAACCGCGTTGAAGAACTTGGTTATCATATAGATATCAGCGCAGAAGCGAAAGACTTTGTGGCTGACAAGGGCTACGATATTCAGTATGGCGCACGACCTTTGAAACGCGCTATTCAGACATATATCGAGGATAATGTCTGCGAACTGCTTCTCTCTGACACGCTTACCGCTGGAGATACAATAGAAATATACAAGGAAGGTGAGGAAATATTGAGTAAAAAATTATGAAACTATCAGTAATTGGCTGTGGAGCAATGGGCGGCTCTATGGTGGAAGGTTGGTTGAAGACCGACATAATCAAGCCTGCAGATATCACCGCAGCAGACCCTTACGAAGGTTCACTAAGCAAGTTTTCCGGAACTGGCATAACCACAACAACCGACAACAATCTGGCGGCAAAAGACAAAGACATCGTTTGTGTTGTTGTCAAGCCATGGCTCGTGGAACAGGTGCTTGGCGGCATAAAGAACTCGCTGTCGGAGAAACAGACGCTAATTGTTGTGGCAGCAGGAGTATCGCTCGAGAAAGTGAAATCCGTGGTTGGCAACGAGATAAGCGTTGTGCTCTGCATTCCGAACACAGCCATCGCTGTCAAAGCAAGCATGACATTCATTGTTCCTGACAACAACATCACGCCTGAACAATTAGCTGTGGTGGAAAGTCTCTTTAACTCCACTGGCAGCTGCATGAAGGTGGCAGAGAACCAGTTGTCAGCAGCCACCGTGCTCGCATCTTGTGGTATTGCCTACGCCATGAGATATGTTCGCGCTGCTTCTGAAGGCGGCGTGCAACTCGGGTTCAAGGCAGACGCAGCAAAAGACATTGTACTGCAGACCGTAAAAGGCGCTGTAGAACTGCTGCAAGCCTCGGGCAACCATCCGGAAGCGGAGATTGATAAAGTGACAACTCCCGGCGGACTTACCATACGCGGTCTTAACGCAATGGAGCAGAACGGATTTTCTAACGCTGTAATAAGAGGACTTTTGGCATGAAACAGCGACTGGTAATAAAGGTTGGAAGCAATGTTCTCACCCGTCCGGATGGAACTCTCAACATAACACGCATCTCTGCCATCGTTGACCAGATAGCTGAACTGAGAAAGTTGCGCAATGAGGTTATACTCGTTTCATCGGGAGCAGTGGCAAGCGGAAGGAGCGAACTGCGCATAGAGTCACATCTCGACAGCGTGGAGCAGCGACAATTGTTCTCTGCCATCGGTCAGGTGCGACTGATAAACCTTTACTATGACCTTTTCCGTGAACACGGAATACACATAGGACAGGTGCTGACAATGAAGGAGAACTTCAAGGAGGGAGAACAATACCAGAACCAGAAAGCCTGTATGCGACTGATGCTCGACATGGGCGTGCTGCCCATCGTGAACGAGAACGACACGGTAGCGCTTTCAGAACTGATGTTCACCGACAACGACGAGCTGTCTGGACTTATTGCACAGATGCTCAACGCCGACAAACTGATACTCCTTTCCAACATTGACGGCATCTACGACGGAGACCCGAAAAACCCGGAATCGAAGGTCATTGACAAGGTGGAGCAGGGGAGAGACCTCAGCGAATACATCCACCGCGAAAAGAGCAGCTTCGGACGAGGAGGAATGGAGTCGAAATATCATACGGCAACAGAGGTGGCAAGCCACGGAATAAACGTGATAATAGCCAATGGCACACGCGAGAATATTCTCGTAGATCTGATATCAGATTCTCAAAACATCCCGCATACTGAGTTTATGGTATAGTAAACTTTCCTCTGATGGAGGAAAGTTTTATGGTTATTGCGTTTGAGGTTTTAAGGTTTATTACTTCTGTAACATACAAAAACCGAAAACATAAAATCCAAAATCTATAACCTTAAACCTATATACCTAAAACCTAAAAATAAAATGGATTTATTCATAAATGCGAAAAAAGCGTCGCGAACAGTTGCACTGCTCACTGACGAACAACGCAACGAGATTCTTTACAAAGTTGCAGATGCGATTATTGCCAACACCGAGGAACTTATCGCAGCTAACTCGCAGGATTTGGCAAAGATGGAGGAGTCAAATCCTCTCTACGACCGCCTGAAACTTACTCCACAAAGACTTGAAGGCATCGCCTCTGATATGCGTCATGTGGCGCAACTTCCATCACCATTAGGAATTGTGTTGGAAGACCGTCTGCTGCCTAACGGCTTAAGACTTAGAAAGAAGAGCGTGCCTTTTGGTGTTATTGGCGTTATCTATGAGGCTCGTCCAAATGTAACTTTTGATGTGTTCTCTCTTTGTCTCAAGAGTGGAAACGCCTCTGTTCTAAAAGGAGGAAGCGATGCCGACTGCTCAAATCAAGCGGCAATAAAACTTATACACAAAGTGCTGCAAGAGATAGACTTTGAGGGGAAACCCGAGAATCTTTCCGACTGCGTGACACTACTGCCTGCAACACACGAATCCACAGCAGAACTTCTCGGAGCCGTAGGATTTGTTGACATCTGCATACCTCGCGGCGGCAGACGACTCATAGACTTTGTGCGCAACAACGCTAAGGTGCCGGTAATAGAAACAGGAGCAGGTGTGGTTCACGCCTACATAGACAAAGACGCTGACATGAGTATGGCGGCAGACATTGTTCTCAATGCAAAGACACGCCGAGTGAGCGTCTGCAACGCTCTTGACACCCTGCTCGTGCACAAGGACAAGGTAGAAGAACTCCAGGAGATATTCAGAAGACTGAACGACAAGAATGTGGAAATCGTGAAGGATGGATGCGATTTCACCCGAGAGTTTATGTCTTATGCCATGAACTTCCGCGTAGTCAATTCACTGGACGAGGCTATAAGTCATATCGCGCAGTTCGGCTCTGGCCACAGCGAATGTATCATCACGGAGAACGAGAGTGCCGCAGAGAGATTCCAGACAGAGGTTGATGCTGCCTGCGTATATGTGAATGCGCCAACAAGTTTCACTGACGGAGCGCAGTTCGGACTGGGAGCCGAGATAGGAATATCTACACAGAAACTTGGTCCACGCGGACCGATGGGGCTTCGAGAGATGACAACATACAAGTGGCTGATAAACGGCCGCGGACAAATAAGAGCAAACGCATAAGCACAAAAATACCCGACTCGTTCTTTTTACGAATCGGGTATTTTTTTATTGGTTATTGATTATCGATTAATGCGTGGCTGATAATATTGATTATTATTTAATTCGTAGTGAAATGGTAACACCAAACTTATCATTAATCATTAATCATTAATCATTAATCATTAATCATTAATCATTAATCATTAATCATTAATAAATAATCAATAACCTGAGAACTTTACTCCTCTGGAAGCATTACAACCTTTACCATATTACCACCCTTGATGATAACGTTTTTAACGAAGTTAGCAACATCCTGTGGTGTCATTGACTTGATTGCTGCCTCTTTTTCTCCAAGAACATCAACCTTATACTCATCGTAAGTCTCGATTACAGAAGCCCAATAGCCATTGCTCTTCATACTCTCGTCGAGAACTTTCAGCATATTTTCCTTAACCTTGTTAAGCATATCAGCGTCAACAGTCTTGGCAAGGTTCTTCAACTCGTCTTCCATAATCTGGAGCGCGCGGTCTTTCTTCTCAGGCTTAAACGGACAAACGCCGACGATATAGTTATAAGGTTTGTCGAGCGAGAGGATACAGTTACCACCAGCACCTGCAGAATAAGCAGCACTCTCCTTCTCACGAATCTCGCGGAGGTAAATCATTTGGAGTACCTCACCGGCAGCTTCAGCAAGAACAGAATTCTTTACAGAGTAAGGTGTCTTCTCATCATACCAAAAATAGTAAGCGTTTGACTTTGGTGTTTCCATCTTACGCTTGAAGACATTTTCCTTTACTCCCTGATGGCGAGTTGACAAAGGCTTGGCAGTTTCCTTCTGGTTTGTACTTGGCAGCGACGCGATATACTGGCAGATAAGGTCGCGCAACTGAGCCTCATCGTAATTTCCAACGAAGTAGAAAGTGAAATCGCCAGCGTTAGCGAGACGCTCCTTGGCAATCTGCAGACAGCGGTCATAACTTACCTTATTTAGCTCGTCGATAGTGACACGCTGGAAACGTGGATTATGGTCGTTGAGAGTGTTCTGGACAGAGTCGCTGAAAGCTACATCAGGATTTGTTGCAATGTTCTTCAGCTGTGTCTCATACTGCACGATAACATTGTCGTAAGACTTCTGATCTTTACATATATTAGTGAAGTAGAGGTAGTTGAGTTGCATGAGTGTCTCAATATCCTTCGGTGTTGAAGAGCCAGAAAGTGTCTCGTGCTGATTTCCAAGGTTGAAGCTGAGGCTTACCTTCTTGCCAGCAAGAGCCTTACTCAACTCTGTGTTGTTAAAGTTTCCAAGACCAGATGCCTCGATAGCGTTGTTGATAAGCTTGAAATTTATGATATCTTCCTTGCCATAGAGTGACTTGCCGCCTACAGAGTTTGCGTTGAAAATAATCTGATCAGCCTTGTAGTCGGTTTTCTTCATAATAACACGCGCGCCATTAGAAAGTGTGAGCTCTGTGTAGCCGTACTTGTCATTCTTTGTTTCCTTGACAATACTTCCCTTTGCAGGCAACTGCGGCACGAGTGGTTCGTTCTTTGCATTGTCAACATAAGCCTCGAATGTCTCGCCATTAACTGCAAGAAGTGCCGCCTTCATAGCTGCTGCCTCAGGAACAACAACGCCTTCTTTATCACGGTTCAGGGAAAGGATAACAGTGTTCTTGCCGCCTTCTTCTACGATTTGCTTTGCTGTCTCGTTGATAGCCTCCACAGGAATCTGCGCGCAAATCTGCTTGTCGAGTTCATACTCCATGTCAATGTGTGGACAAGCGTTGCCATGCAGGAAGTGATTGTAAAGTTGTGGTCCGAGATTGTCATTTGGAGTCTTGCTCTTGTTAAGCTTGCGTGCCTCTACCTGCGCTATAATATTGTCTTTTGCGCGCTGGAATTCAGAAGCATTGAAGCCTGCCTTGCAAGCGCGGAGAAGCTCACGATATGCTGCCTGTGTAGCCTCAACAACCTTGCCGTCTTTTGGCAATACATCCAACTCAAAAGCCTCCATAGTATTTGACATCAGATAACTGCCATATTCGAGAGAAGCCGCAACGAACGGACAGTTAGGATCTTTTACAGCTTCTGCGAAACGCTCATTGACCATAGCGCAGATTGAACCTGAGATAATACCTACCATCTCTGAGAGAACATCCTCACGAAGTTCACGTGGCAATGGTTTTGCCTTGAAACAAACGAGGACAATGTCTTGTCTGAGCTCCTTGTCCTTGTCAACAGCAACAATCATTTCTTCATTGTCTGGCACAGCCTCTTCAACAACCTTTGCTGCATCTGCAGCTGGTTTTGCTATCTTACCGAACAACTCTTTTATCTTGTTTTCTGTGCGGTCGATGTCAATGTCACCAACAACAACTATTGCCTGATTGTCAGGACGATACCACTTCTTGTAGTAGTCGCGAAGCACCTGTGGTTTGAAATTATCGATAACCTCCATTATTCCTATCGGCATACGATAGCCGTACTTTGAACCAGGATAGAGTGCAGGAAGATTACGCTCAAAAATACGCTGTGTGGCAGAGAGGCGTGTACGCCATTCCTCGTGGATGACACCACGCTCTTTGTCTATCTCCGCGTCGTCAAGGGAAAGACCGTTAGCCCAATCTTTAAGAATGAGCATCACAGAGTCGGTAACAGCAGTGCGCTCTGTAGGAACATTGCAAACACGATAAACAGTCTCGTCGGTAGATGTGTAGGCGTTAAGCTCGCCGCCGAAAGAACAGCCAATTGAACGGCAAAACTCTACAATGGCGTCGCTACTCTTGAAATTTTCAGAGCCGTTGAATGCCATGTGCTCAAGGAAATGCGCAAGTCCGCGCTGGCTGTCTTCTTCCTGAATAGAGCCTACGCGTTGGGCAATCCAGAAACTTGCACGATGCTCAGGGTACTGGTTCTTGAGAATGTAGTAGGTCAAACCATTGTCAAGTTGACCGCGGCGAACCTCAGCATTGAAAGGAATGGGCCCCATTCCCTGAGCTACCGCTGTTACCACTGCTACAAAAAGCATGATAACAAGTGATGAAAGCTTTTTCATTTTGTGAATTTGATTTGATATTTATATATATTATAGTGTTTTTATAGATGTTTTTTACAGATGTTCTTTATAGGCCTCCAATGATTTTGAGTGGGAAAATAATCTGGTTTGTATAATGTAAATTGCGGTAACAAGGAGTATGGTGCACATGGTGATATCAGAAACAAGCTGCGTCATATTTCCCTCGTATATCTCTATAAGCGACTGGTTTTGCGTTTCCGGGAACAACTTTACGCCTATGAAGGCGATAAAGTTATTGACAAAATGGAGTGCCAATCCGGGCAACACGCTCCTTGTATTATAGTACAACCAGCCTAATAGTATGCCAAGAAGTGTGGCGTGAATGAACTGCGCCATATTGCCATGAACACATCCAAAGACTATCGCCGAAATAAGAATCGGTATCCATGGATTTCTGAACCGAATAAGCAGACGACGGAGCAAAGTACCTCTGAATACTATCTCTTCTGCCAACGGAACAAGAACGGCAACAATAACAAAACCCCATGGTGACTCTATAATACTCATGATAATACGCTCTGTCTGCTCATTCATTTCCACACCCATAGCCTCATTAAGTGCTACAGACGGAGCTAATGATAAAAAGGCAAGACATCCGACAAGAGGGTAGAGTAGATGTGGTATCTTACTGATTTTCCCTTTTTTCTCCTTCCACAATTTCATCATCCAGAAAAGAATGATTGTCGTTACACTGCTTCCAAACATATTGAAACTGAGAGCAGTGGGATTTGACATCATATCTTTCCAAATCGCTGAGCCGAGCAGAACGAAAGCAAATTGTATCATGAAGAATACAAATGCAAACCACGTGGAATCAAATAATATTTGAAATATCTTTTTCATTCTCCTATCAGTGTTGCGCTTGTGGCAGATATAATCTTTATGTTTACATATTCTCCGACATGGTGGTTGCCTTTGTCGAACACAACAACCTTGTTTTGCTCTGTCCTTCCAAAAAGCTGCTCGCGCGACCTCTTGCTATAACCTTCTACAAGTACCTCGTATGTCTTACCAATCTCTGCCTTGTTTCTTTCGGCAGAAATCTGAGTTTGCAGGGCGATAAGTTCATCAAGGCGACGGAGTTTCTCTTCTTCCGGAACATTGTCGGGCAGATGTTTTGAGGCATAAGTTCCCGGACGTTCACTGTATTTGAACATGAAAGCGGAATCATAACCAACTTCACGCATAAGCGACAAAGTCTGCTGGTGGTCTTCCTCAGTCTCGTTATGATAACCGACAAAGACATCTGTTGATAATCCGCAGTCGGGAATTATTCGCCTTATCGCTTCCACTCTGTCAAGATACCATTCTCTTGTGTATTTGCGATTCATAAGCTTCAATATGTTGTTAGAACCGCTTTGCACTGGGAGATGTATTTGCTTGCATACATTTGGCTCTTCCGCAATGACATGGAGTGTCTCGTCGCTCATGTCTTTAGGATGACTTGTCGTAAAGCGGATACGCAACTCAGGAACGGCACGCGCTACCTTTCGCAACAACTCGGGGAAGGTAACACCGTTGAAATTATACGAGTTGACGTTCTGACCGAGAAGTGTAACCTCTTTGAAGCCTCGATCGCGGAGGTCTGTCACCTCACGCAATATGCTTTCCACCTCACGGCTGCGCTCTCTGCCTCGTGTGTAAGGCACAATACAATAGTGGCAGAAATTGTTGCATCCTCGCATTATACTTACAAAACCGCCGAAATTCTTGCCGTGTGTTATGCGCTGTGGCACAACATCCTTATATGTTTCTGATGTGGAGAGTTGAATGTTTATTGCCTTTTGCCCCATCTCGCACTGAGCAATAAGATCTGGCAGCGAGAGATAAGCGTCAGGACCTGCCACGAGGTCAACATGGTGGTTGTTAATCAAATCACGTTGCACGCGCTCCGCCATGCAACCAAGTACACCAATGATGGCTTTTTGATTGAGAGCATCCTTTGGATTCTTTCTCATCGCATTTAGAGCTTCAAGGCGGTGAATGATTTTCTGCTCGGCATTATCGCGTACAGAGCAAGTGTTAAGGAAAATGGCATCAGCCTCCTCTATCTTGTCGCACAAAGTGTAGCCTGCCATTTTCATTACAGAAGCCACGACCTCACTGTCTGCCACATTCATTTGGCAGCCGTAAGTCTCTATGAACAAATGCTTTTCATTATTGTTGTTTTCCATATTGATGTTTCTAAACATTTAGTTTCTAATCCCTGTCATTGATGTGACAAACGCTTTGGCAGAACCGAAGTTCAAGTGCATGTCAAGACGAACGGGAATATGATTGTCATCGTCTGTGACAAAGAAGCGGATTATCTCCTTCCATTTGCCATCCTTGTTCTCCATATATGAAAGTTCAAGGCAATCATATTTCTTCTTGTCGTCACCCTTGATATTTGTCTTGCCGCGATAAACCAGTTTGTTATTAGTTATAACGTCACCATCGGCCATCTTGAATTTCACCTCCTGACCTTTCACCCAGCCTTTGTCGCTCAGGCTTCTTGCTCTAAGGAACATGCTCATCATGTCAGTGATACAGTCGTTGAAAGTATTCTTCTTTGTTCGCAACTTTCCCTCATTGTTGGTAAAATGCTGTGTGATGGTAACATTGCTGTCGCCATAGTGGTACCAAACCTCATCTATCGTGTAGCGCTTGCCTTCGCGTGCGCCTTTTCTGAAATAGAGTGGGGCAAGTCCTTTTGTAGTATAACAAAGCAGGGTGTCGCGCATAACAAAGAAGCGGTCTGCTTTCTTGTTTCCTCGAGTTATGAGACTACCTTTGTATGCTGACCTGCCCTTATATGTGGCGTTGTCCACACTCATTGCCGCTTCTCCCACTTTAATCCAAATGAATTTCCAGTTGAAGTAAAGATTATAGGTGAGATGCTCACCGCCTTGGAAAGCAGTGTTGTTCAGTTCACATTGGGCATTTGCCATAACTGAACAAAACAAACACACATATATTATATATATAACTTTTCGCATAAGTTACAATTCAAGATTAAATTTATACTGACTAAGTGTGTGGATAAACCTTTTTTAAGTCCACTCACTTAATTTGTTAATTATTTCTTCTTGGAGCTTCCTCTGTTACAGGACGTCCGTCAGGAAGGAACTTCAGTCCCAATTCTCGCGCACGCTGCATATTACGGTCTTTTCGTGTAGAAGACTTTTTCTCGCCCTTTTGCTTTATTATTTCAGCAGGCTTCTGCTTGTCAAGTCTGACGAGAGTAGGATTCCAGTTTATCTTTTTGTCCCACTTTTCCTTTATCTCTAACTTTTGGTTATAGAAATACACGGCCTCAGGCTGACGGTTATCCTCGTAAAGTCCTGTGGTATATTTGCCATCCTCGTCGTCATCGACAATGAGTTTCAGATAGTATTCTCCAGTTTTCAGATACTTCATTTCCACTCTGTTTTCCTTTGTTACCGTCTCGTTGACGATAGAATTATTCTTTGATAGTAACTGGAAAATATATTGCGGACCGCTGACTCCAGTGAGAGTTACGATGAGTTTTCCGTAATTCTCCTCTTCGCCAATCTTGATTGCTGAGGAATTTGCTATGGAAAGGCGGTCGTAGATGTCTCTTATTGCAAACGAGTCAACATCAAGTTTATATTCCTTGCCTGGTAGCCATTCGGATTTGATGTGATAATGTCGCGGTATGATGGAGTCCTTTTCAAGCACAAACGGCTGCGCATTCCACGTTGTGTCAACCTTCATTGTAAGGCGTATCTTGGTAGTGTCTATGACTGCCAGTGGCGCCGGACTTGTGAAAGTGATGTCCTTGTTTGGCGGCATTGTAGCCTCAACATTCCATTTTAATTGCAATGGTTTTCTTGGCATCTCTGTCTCATACGGCTGTTCCTTCTTCTTCAGCTTGTCTTGTTCTTTCTTCCACTTCTTATATTCCTCTGCCTTCAGTTTCTCACGCTTCTCAAAACCAATCTTTGGTATAAACTGAATAGTGTCGGTCTTCAGCTGAAGCACGCCGAGAGAGTCTGTGTCCATAAACGACATTTCTACTGTCAGAGAATCATTGTTGATGAGCAGACTGTCACTTAGCCAGTATGTTATGGTGTCTTTGTTCTCACTATGCTCTATGATATAGTTGACACCTTCTTTTGCCTCAAAGTCAAGAGGTCTGAAGGTTGGCAGAGAATCATGGCCATAAGTGAAATAAACGCTGAGTTGCTCTGGCTCCTTTCGCTCTGTTTTCAGCAAGTGACGCTCAGTCTGCTTCTCCTGAAACAATCGCATTACGACATCGTCAGGAGTGAAATGAGTGTAAGGCACTCGAACCAAATCTTTTATCCTCATATTGTCGAGCCATATTGTGTCTTGGCGAGTGTCGGGGTAACAATCTGTCGTGATAATCCTGTCGGTAAAGGCTATCTTCTCGGCTTGCTGAGAGAAGGTGTAAGTTCCGTCCATGTCTTCAAGGGCAAAGATACGATATTTCTTGTCTCTTGCCACGCCTTTTATCACGAAATGTCCTGACTCGTCGCTTCTTGCCACGCGAATCATCGCTTGCGTGCGGAAGATAGTGTCGCCTTTTTCCTCCTTGAAAATACTGCTTTCGTATAAGCCTACAAGTACGCTCTTGACAGGTTCAAGTGTCTCTGCGTCAATCACATTACCCGACACCTCCATCGTGTCAATACGATCATAGGTGGAGAATGTAAAGGTGTAGTTTCCCATAGGGTTGTTCTCGTTGTTGTCGGATATGGCGTCAGAGAAGTCTATGGTGTAAGTCTGATTTGCCTTTAACGAGTCTTTGAGTTCCACGGTGATGCGGTTGCCGCGCAGTTTTATCTCCGGCTGTTCAATTTGCGGAGGCGACACAACAACCTTCTCTTGAGCATTTTGCAACTGGATATACTCGTTGAAAAGCAGATGTATCTTCTTGCCATGGAAGTTTATGGCGTTTTCCATTGGAGCCGTGGCAACAACATACGGCGGCTCCTCGTCATACCAGCCACCATCAGGGTTTCCCATTCTTGCACATGAAAAGAGCAGATTCCCGACAGCGACAAGCCACAGTAACGAGATGACGCTAAGACCAAATGAGTGTAATCTATCTTTTATCTTATTCTTCATTGTTCAATGTTATGAGTCCTTCTATGTATTCTCGTGAATTTGATAACCTTGGAACCTTGTTTTGTCCGCCAAGTTTACCACGTTTTCCCATCCAATCATTGAAAAGTCCTTGACGAGCCTTGATTATTTCCAGAGGTTGCAGAGTGATGTTTTTGTAACGCTTTGCCTCGTAGTCGCTGTTTATGTCTTGCAAATGCTTGTCAAGTAGTTCCGCGAAAAGAGCCATGTCTGATGGTTCTTTTGCGAACTCTATTATCCACTGGTGGCGGCATTTTGCGTTTTCGTCCATAAAGACAGGCGCTGCCGTATATTCAAGAACTTGTGCTCCTGTATGTTCGCAGGCATATTGCAAACCTTTCTCTGCGTTATCCACAATCAGTTCCTCGCCAAAAGCGTTTATGAAATGCTTCGTCCTGCCAGTGATGGTAAACTTGTACGGATTTGTTTGAGTAAACTTTACCGTGTCGCCAATCATATATCTCCACAGTCCGCAACTTGTTGAGATCAACATTGCGTAGTTCACTCCAGGTCTCACTCCCCAAAGAGGAACAATCTCCGGATTCGGTTTGCCAAATTCGCTCATCGGCATAAACTCGTAGAAAACCCCGTAGTCCAACATCAGCATCATTGCCGGATCTGTCAAATCGTTCTGCAAACCGAAGAAGCCTTCCGACGCGTTGTAAGTTTCCATGTATCGCATGTCTGGCTTGGTGATAAGTTTCTTGTACTGCTCACGATAAGGCGTAAAAGCCACACCGCCATGGAAAAACACTTCAATGTTTGGCCACACCTCTTCAAGATGACGCTTTCCCGTCTTCTCCATAATGACGGTAAGAACAGAAAGCATCCACGACGGAACGCCGCTCAGGTTTGTTACATTCTTTGTCATTGTCTCCTCCGCAATCTTTATTCGCTTTACCTGAAAGTCAGATATCAGAGCCGTTTGCTTCTGTGGCACGCGAACGAGATTCACTACAGGATTGATATTCTCAATGAGAATTGCGCTGAGGTCGCCGACCAAAGAGTTTGGCAGATTGTAGTTGGGAGCATGAGAGCCACCGAGTATCAGGGAGCGGCCGTCGAATATTCTGCTTTTCGGATTTTCCAACAGGTATAATGCTACGGCGTCGAAACCTCCAGCGTAATGAATGTCGCTAAGACCTTCTTTTGTTATAGGTATGAACTTGCTCTTGTCGTTTGTTGTGCCAGACGATTTTGCATACCATCTGACCTGTCCTGGCCAAAGAATATCCTTCTCCCCTTGCCGCATTCTGTCGATACAGTCTTTTACATCCTCGTATGTGTTGACAGGAACATTCTTTTTGAAATCCTCGTACGAATGGATGTCACGAAACTTATGCTGAGTTCCGTAAAACGTGTTTTCGGCCCTATGCAGAAGGTGCTGCAAGACCTTTTCCTGCAACTCTTTACCTTGGTTCAGATGCTTTTCAAGAGCCTTTTGTCTGGCATGAAAAGCATGTTTTGCTATTGAAGTTATCATTATTCAGTGTGGAGAAAACGATTTTTACGGTCTCGTCACTTCTCCTCTTTATTTATCAAATCCATCAACATTTCCACAGCGTCTTCTTCAGGAATGTTTTTCATGACACATTCCTTCCGCCTGTAAAGCGACACTTTTCCTCTTCCTGCTCCAACATAACCGTAGTCTGCATCAGCCATTTCGCCCGGTCCGTTGACAATGCAACCCATTATACCGATTTTCAGACTGTTGAAACGAGGATTTGTTTTCGTCTTCTCGCCGATAGCCGCTTTTATCCTTGCTATTGTGCTGCGCAGGTCGTAAAGTGTTCTGCCGCAACCAGGACAAGAAATATACTCTGTCTTGGTGAAACGAACTCTTGCTGCCTGAAGAATGGAATCTGCCAAATTCCTGCAAACCTCGACGGAAAAGTTCCTGTTCTCCAATATCAGTTCACGAGCACAACCGTCAATCAGCAAGGCCCCAGCCACCATCGCTGCTTTCAGTTGGAAGTCTTCAAGGCTCTCGTCGTCAAAAGTCAGACTTATAGTGTCATTCTTTATATTACGCTTTGCCTCTGCTCTGCGTTCTGCACATTCTTCAATGTATGCCACAAGTTTCTTTGCAACAGGTATTTCTTCCTCCGGCTCTTCTGACAGCGAAACCCTTATCGTGTCGCCGATTCCTTCAGCAAGCAAGGCTCCGATTCCCACTGCGCTCTTTATTCTTCCGTCTTCACCCTCACCGGCTTCTGTAACACCGAGGTGAAGCGGGAAAAACATGCCTTCCTTGTCCATCTGCTCTACAAGCAAGCGAACAGAACGAACCATGACAACCGTGTTGCTCGCCTTTATGGAAATGACCACATCGGTAAAACTCTCTTTCACGCAGATGCGCAGAAATTCCATACAACTCTCGACAATGCCTTCAGGAGTGTCACCGTAATGCGACATTATCCGGTCAGAGAGAGAACCATGATTCACGCCAATGCGGATAGCAGTATTGTTCTCTCTGCATAAGCGGAGGAAAGGCACGAAGCGTGCTTCCAGTCGTTCAAGTTCCTGAGCATATTCTTCATCCGTGTATTCCAGAGACTTGAATGTGCGTGCCGGGTCAATGTAATTGCCCGGGTTTATGCGAACCTTTTCCGTATGACGGGCAGCCACCTCTGCAACAACAGGATTGAAGTGCACGTCAGCCACAAGCGGAACGCTCACGCCCAACTCCTTCAGTCTCTCGTGGATGGCTGTCAGATTCTCAGCCTCACGAGTTCCCTGCGTTGTGAGTCGGACATATTCACCGCCAGCATCAACAATACGTTTCGCCTGTTGAGCGCTGCCTTCTGTGTCCATCGTTGAAGTGGTGGTCATTGATTGAACACGGATAGGGTTTTCACCACCCATCGGAGTGTTGCCTATCCTTACTTCTATTGTATGTCGGCGAGTGTAGAGAGTCATGCTGTTGGAGGTTATGAGGTTGGAGGTTATGAGGTTGGAGGTTATGAGGTTGGAGGTTATGA
>JABUUE010000019.1:23726-34644 GCA_021443335.1 Bacteroidaceae bacterium | reverse complement strand
TATGATTACCTACTTAAAGGCAGAGTAGAAACCTCCGAAGCAAATCATACTTTGTACTTAGAACTTACTACTTTGTACTTTAGGAGGCTGATTCGTGTTTCCACAACTGCCATGAGTTGAAGATGTTCTGCCAGAGTATGTAGCATCCCGGAGCTATGGAAGAGACAGGATGCAGATATGTGAAGGCGCACCAAATGGCGAAGGTTGTGTTCTTTTGTCCAAGTCCCTGCCCGCCATCTATCCGGTTGCCGTAACGCTCGCCAAGACTCTTGCCGACAATGAACTGCACAGCGGTGACGACGGCTGACGACAAGGCTATCCAGAAGAGAAAGATGCGGGCAATGTCTGTATGATAGATGTTGCGGACGGTGATGCCCGTGACCAACGCCAACATTATCGCCCAGAGATAGAAGCCGAGGTCTTTAACGCCTGATATCGCTCTGTAAATCTTCGGCAGATAATGCTTCACAAACGCGGCAAGGAACAGCGGAAGAAGGAGTATCTTAACCGTCTTGTCGAGGATGATAAGCGCGGCAGAAAGGAATGTCAGGTCGGCAGACTTCTCTATCAAAGGGAAGAGCAGCGGCATGGAGAACACGGCAACAAGGTTGCTCAGCAGGGTGAAGGTTGTCATCTCCGTCAGATTTCCCCCAAGTTTGTTTGCCACCACCGACGCTGCTATTGCCGACGGACAGATAATGCATATAAGCACTCCCTCTACGAATATCTTCATCTCGCCTTCAAGGTTAAAGGCGAGTATCACCGCCACGCAAGCGACAGACATAAGCAGCTGCGCAACGATTATGGCTATATGCCACGCCCTGATGCCCACCTCGTGATAGTTTAGCTTAAGGAAGGTGACAAAGAGTATGAGCGACATCATTACGGGCAATGAGTCTGTAATGACGCGATACATCACATCTCCCACGCTGTCGAGTGCCGGAACATAGTAGAACAGCATATAGGCAAGCGTGCCAACGATAATGGCTACAGGCAGCGAGAATGTCTTGAGAAACTGTTTCATCTTTTCACCAACTGCACAACATTCTCAACATGCGGCGTATGAGGGAACATGTCTACAGGCTGCACTTTGGCAACCTTGTAATCAGCATCGAGCAGCTGCAGGTCGCGTGCCTGCGTTGCCGGATTACAACTTACATACACTATGCGCTTAGGCTTCGCATTAAGGATGACGTTTATTACATCCTGATGCATTCCAGCGCGCGGAGGGTCGGTGATGATGACATCTGGCTGTCCGTGATGCTTCACGAACTCGTCGGTGAGAATGTCCTTCATATCTCCGGCATAGAACTCCGTGTTATCGATATGGTTTATCTCGGAATTAATCTTCGCGTCCTCAATGGCCTCCGGAACATACTCAATGCCAATGACATGCTTCGCCTTCTTTGCCACGAAATTGGCTATCGTGCCTGTGCCTGTGTAAAGGTCATAGACAAGTTCTTCGCCTGTGAGCTCCGCAAAGCTGCGCGCCACCTTATAAAGTTCCAACGCCTGCTCCGTATTTGTCTGATAGAAGCTCTTCGGTCCAACCTTGAATCTGAGGTCTTCCATCAACTCAATGATATGGTCGTTGCCGTAATAGACATGGACGGGAAGGTCGCCGAAGGTGTCGTTGCATTTCTGATTGTTCACCCAGAGCAGCGATGTTATCTCCGGGAAACGACAGTGGATGGCTTCAAGGAGAGGTTTATGCGCTTCGGTGCTGTTGAACTGAATGAGCAGCATCCATTCGCCGGAGTTGGAGTTGCGTATCATCATGTCGCGGAGCAAGCCTTCCTGCGCTCTCACATCGAAGAAAGAGATATTGTGCTCGTTGGCGTAGTCGCGAATGAAGTTGCGTATGCGATTCTGCAAGTCGTCCATCAGATGGCATCGCTCAATAGGATAAATCTTGTCGAAAGCGCCCGTGATATGGAAGCCAACAGCGTTCATATTGTCGTAAGTGACGCCTGAGCGAACCTCATCCAAGGTAAGCCAGCGCTTGTTTGAACAACTGAACTCCAACTTGTTGCGATACTCAAACTCCTTGACACTGCCCAACACAGGCTGTATCTCTGGCAGAGCAATCTTGCCGATACGCTGCAACTGGTCTGACACTTGCTTGTGCTTCATGCGCAACTGCTCGTCGTAAGGAATCATCTGCCACTTGCAACCGCCACAAATGCCAAAGTGCTGACACTTGGGCTGACGACGGCGTTCGCTATATTTCACAAACCTTACCGCCTCTCCCTCAAGGAATGAGTTCTTCTTTCGGCGCACCTGAACATCTACAATATCTCCGGGAACTGTCCAAGGCACAAAAAGCACGAGCGGATGCTGCACGCCGTTGTCGTCGATGTTGCTATTGCCGTACATGATGCGTGCCAACGACTTGCCTTCAGCCGCATAATCGGTTATCTCCACCGCCTCAAGAAGAGGTAAAGGTTTCTTCATATTATTGTTTAATGATAAATGATTAATGATTATTGATTAATGATTAATGTTTAATGTTTAATGTTTAATGATAATTGATTAATAAATAATCAATAATAATTAATCAATCTTTTCGCACCGCATTAATCAATAATAATTAATAAATAATAAATAATTAATTGCGGTGCAAAATTACAACTAAAATAAAAAAACGGCAAACAATGTTTGCCGTTTTCGTTTATAGAATTGATTTTGGCTTTGAACTTTGGCTTTGGCTTTGGCCTCCTAAAGTACAAAGTACGAAGTATAAAGTATAAAGTATGATTTGCTTCGGAGGTTTCTACTCTGCCTTTAAGTGGGTAATCATACTTAGTACTTAGAACTTAGTACTTACTACTTAATACTTAGGCCTTCTTCGCAGCAGGCTTCTTTGCAGCAGGTTTCTTCGCAGCCTTCTTTGGCTTTGGAGCCTCTGCTTCCTCAGCTGCATCTGGAGAAATCTTCTTAATCATAGCCTTCAAGCGGTCAATCTCCTTGTCCTTCATAGAGATTTCCTCGCCCTGATTGCGAATAGTAGTGAGCAGGTCGTTGAGCTCGTCGTCGTCGAGTGACTGATACTTGCTCTTCACTCTGCGCATGAAGTCGCCGAGGATGTTCATGTAGTTAGTGAAAGCGTCGAACGGAGTGATGTAAATGCCGCGGTCAAGACCTACATTTGAAGGCTTTGTTGTCATGAAGCGGAAGTTGTTGGAAGCCTGGAGATAATACCAGTCCTGAGTGATGGCAGGGTCTTTCATTATGCGCACGCGGTCGGCGATAGAATAAAGCTTGTTGAAAGCCTCACGCTGCATGTTGTTACCGAGCCAGCAAGAGCAGTCGCGCTCCTCGTCAACCCATGAGAGAGTGTCAGGAACAGAGACATGGTCGATGCTCTTGAAGTTGTCAAACACCTCAGAAGGAGTAGAGAAGATGATGCCCTTTTCCTTAGCGCAAACAGGCAGAGCCTTGATGAAGTCGAGGATGTTTGAAGACAATGGCTGAGCGATGCCGAGAGCAGAAAGCTCCATGAAGATGTTGATAACCTGCTCCTCCTTTGGAGTTGCGGCAATCTGGTTGATGTAAGAGTCGGCAAAGAGAGGATAGCCTGGCCACTGTGGGTTGTTGAAGCGGAGAGAGATATCGTCTGACAAGTCAACATCACGGAGAAGGAGCTTGAGGTCAGGAGCCACAACAGCATCGTAAACATAATGTGGTGACTTCCAGCCGAGCACATGCTTAGCGCCCTCTGTGAGCATACCCTTGAAGCCCATAGCCTTTGCCTGAAGAGCAATGTCGTCAGAATAGATGAGAGAAGAGTTGCGGAGCACTGTAGGATACTTTCCGAAATATTCCTTCATTTTCTCTGCCTGCTTCTTAACATCCTCAGCGAAGCACTCCTCGTTAGCGAGAGAAGAAAGTCCGTGAGAATAAGGCTCTGCGAGGAATTCCACGCAACCAGTCTCGTTGAGTTCCTGAAGCTTGGCGATAACCTGTGGAGCGTGCATCTCCAACTGCTCCATACCAACACCAGAGATTGAGAACGCGAGCTTGAAGTAGTTTCCATGCTCCTTAATCATCTCCTGGAAAGTGTTGAGTGCAGGCATATAAGAGCGCTCAGCGATGTCTGTTATGCTGCGCTCATTCTCGTAATCATCATAGTAGTAATGGTCGGTACCGATGTCAAAGAAGCGGTAACGCTTGAGATGTATAATCTGGTGAATCTCAAAATATAATTGTATTGTTTTCATTGGTCTCACCCCCCAGTGATAAGTTTTTGTCCGTCGGGGTGTTCACGGTTTTTATTAGTTATTATACTTTCCTGTAGGATTCTGTGGAGTCAGTCCAAGAGTGCGGTCATAGAGTTCACGAATCCAGTAGCCTACCTTCTCCCATGTTATCTGGTCAACCTCGTTCTTTCCTTCCTCAGAGAGATACTTGAAGAGCGACTCATTATGACAAATAGAGTAGATAGCGTCCGCCATTGCGTTGATGTCCCAATAGTCGGTCTTTATACAGTTAGAGAGAATCTCACCGCAACCACTCTGATAAGAGATGATTGAAGGTGTACCGCACTGCATTGCCTCCAACGGCGAGATACCGAACGGCTCTGATACTGAAGGCATCACATAAACATCTGAATCCTTCAAGCACTCGTAAACCTGCTTGCCACGCATAAATCCAGGGAAGTGGAAGCGGTCGGCAATGCCACGGTCGGCTGCCAACTGTATCATAGCTTCCATCATATCTCCAGAGCCAGCCATGCAGAAACGCACATTGTGTGTACGGTCGAGCACTATCTTTGCGGCTTCAACGAAGTATTCCGGACCTTTCTGCATAGTCAGACGACCGAGGAAGGTTACGACCTTCTCCTTGCCAGTGTGGTCAGGACGAGGTATTGCCTGATACTCTTCGTTGAGAGGATAAACAGCGTTGTGAACAGCGAAGCACTTGCGTGGGTCCTGATGATAATGGTTTATCACCGTCTGGCGAGTAAGCTCAGACACGCACATGATGCAGTCGGCATTGTCCATACCGTTCTTCTCGATAGCGTAAACGGTAGGGTTCACATTACCGCGAGAACGGTCGAAGTCGGTGGCGTGAACATGGATGCAGAGAGGTTTTCCGCTGACCATCTTCGCGTGTATTCCGGCAGGGTAAGTAAGCCAGTCATGAGCGTGGATGATGTCAAACTGCTCTGCGCGTGCCACAACACCGGCAACGATAGAATAGTTGTTTATCTCTTCTGGCAGGTTGCCTGTATATCCCGGAGAGAAATAAAGGCATCCCATATCATTGACAGGCATGTAGTTGAAGTCGGCGTAGATATGGTCGCGCATCTGATAATAGATTTGCGGATCCATCTTTGTGCCAATGCGTTCGCAAACAACATCCCATGCAGGGTCACGCCATGCGATAGGCACACTGCCGAGGTCGATAATCTTAGCGGCATTCTTCTCTTCATCGCCGAACGGATGCGGCAGACAGAGTGTTATTTCAAGATCACTTTGCGCCTTGAGGCCCTGAGTGATACCGTAGTTAGCAGTAGCAAGTCCGCCAAACACATGAGGAGGGTATTCCCATCCGAACATTAATATTTTCATTTGTGCGTCCTTTCTTTATTTATTATATGTGTATTTTCCAATGATACTTATAGTGCGGAGTATCTCTGCCACATTCATAGCGAAAGAAATAGCTCCACGAGCGCGGAACGGAGGGTTACCGTCGGCAAGCTCAGGTATTGTTGTTACGCAGTTGAGCGTCATGTCGTCCTCATAACCTGCCATCTGTCTGTTCACGAAACTGAGGCGTGACTTCTTGTAAAGACGCAGCGTAGCCTCTAAGTAGAAGCAACCGAGCCATGGCCATGCAGTGCCCTGATGGTAAGCATAGTCGCGCTGGCTCTGTGGACCTACATACATAGGATTGTAGCCGCCACTCTTCGGAGAGAGAGAGCGCAATCCGCGCGGTGTGAGAAGCTCACGGGTACAATAGTCAACAACGCTCTTCTTCTGGTCTTGTGTCAGAGGCGAGTAGTCGAGAGCAGCGGCGAAAATCATGTTCGGGCGAACGCTCCAGTCAGTATAACCGCCATCAACATAATCAAATAGATAACCGTACTCGTTGGCGAAAGTGTTGACAAATGACACGCGGCACAGAGAAGCCATCTCCTCAAGTTCTGCCGCAGCCTTTGCGTCGTTGTTATGAACAGCGAGCTTTGAGCAATACTTCAAAGTATTGTACCACAAAGCATTAATCTCAACAACATAACCTGTACGAGGAACGACAGGGCGACCGTTGGCAGTAGAGTTCATCCATGTCATAGCGCGCTCCTTGCCATCTACCCATACAAGTCCGTTCTCGTCGTAACGAAGGTTTGGATGCTTGCCTTCATGAATGAACTTCGCGATGTCCCAAACGAGCTTACCGTATTTCTCGAAGGTCTTCTCGTCGCCTACGACCTTATTATATTGCTGAATAGCCCATATTGCCCACATAGGAACATCAGGCTGCTCAATCTCGTAAATCTTCACTGACAGTTCCTTGCCCTCCATGTACTCACGCAGAGCTTTCTCGCCTGTAGCCATGAATTTCTCGAACTTGTCAACCTCGTCGATAGAGAGCGTAAGTCCTGGCAGAGCGATGAACGTGTCGCGTGCGCGAGCCTTAAACCAAGGGTAACCAGCGAGGATGTAACTCTCGTCGCCATCATAGTTTGAGAACTGATGAGCGGCTCCTACCAGACAGTTGTAGAAATCCTCACGAGGCAGACGCAGTGAAACTTCCTTCTCAAACAGCTTTGACAACTGTGAGCTCTTGTACTCTGATGTAGAGGCAGCGAAGACGATGCTGTCGCCCTTCTTCATGTCAACCTCGAAATAACCAGGCACATAAAGGTCCTCGTTAGAAGCGTAACCGCGCTCCTGCTCCTTCGGATACTCTATGCCGCGATACCAGTCAGGAGCAAAAACAAACTCGTTCTTCTTTGACAACTGCATATACAGGTCTGGATAACCAGCGTACATACAAGTCTTTATTCCGTTTGACACTGGCTGATAGTCACGGGAAGCAGTGCTGTTCTCGTGAGTGAACTGGCGAACGCTACGGAAAGCGAGGAATGGGCGCAGACGCAGCTTCGTTGGAGAATGGGCATCTTCAAGAGTGTAGCGCAAGAGTATGCGGTCCTCATAGTTCTGGAAGATAACCTCCTTCTTCAAGATAACTCCACCTACGCGATAAATGGTTGTTGGAACTGTTTCGCAAGAGAACTCGCGAATGTACTTGTGCCCCTTTGGAGCATAGTTGTTGCCCTGATACTTGTGCAAACCGAGATTGAACTCCACGCCGTGCTGCACTACGGTGCAGTCCAAAGAAGAAAGCAGCACATGGTTCTCGTCGTTGATTTCCGGAATAGGAACAACGAGCAGACCGTGATACTTTCGCGTGTTGCAATCCACAATTGTAGAACAAGAATAAGCGCCTGAACGGTTCGTTCGCAGCAATTCACGCTGCAACGACTCCTCCAAGTTCGTCATCAGAGCCTTCTCAAATTGGATGTAACTCATGGATTATTATTCTGTTTTTCTTGATTTATTTTAAAGGTTGTCAAAAAATGGTGATTTAAGTTTAACACGCCTTAAACCACCACAAAAGTAAGGTTTTTCTTGATGTTGTGCAAGAAAAACGCAAAAAAAGTGCAAAAAAAAGTGTTTTTTGCAATTATTTGAGCAAAATCAGATAGTAAATTTACGAAAAACGCGCTCCAATTGTAATTCTAACTCGCATTTGTACGCAGTGCAGGAAGAAAGGCTGCAACGAGTCCGAGAAGCGGCATGTAGGCACAGAAATCGTAGATATCTTTCAGTCCATAAATGTCGATGGCGTGACCAAGAACAGCACTCGCTATGCCCGCAATGCCGAAGGCGAAGCCGTAAAACAGGCCAGAGACAAGCCCAAGGCGGTAAGGCAACAACTCCTGGGCATAGAGCAATATTGCGGGAAATGCTGACGAAAGCATAAAACCGGCGCAGAAACTCAGTATGACAGTCATCGTAAAACCCACATGCGGCAGGAAGAGAGAGAAAGGAGCAGTGCCAAGAATTGAAATCCAAATGACATATTTTCGGCCTATGCGGTCGCCGACAGGACCTCCGACAAATGTGCCGACAGCCGTAGCGACAAGGAAGACAAAAAGGCAAACCTGAGAAGCCTGAACGGAGACACCAAACTGTTCTATCAGATAGAATGTGTAGTAGCTGGTGAGGCTTGCCATGTAAATATATTTTGAGAAGATGAGAATCATCAGAATGAACAGACTCCACAGCGTCATATTCACCGACAACGGCCGGATGTTCGACACCGCCATGCGCGTATGTTCCACCTTCTGCCGTCGCAAATAATCGGCAAACCAGCGGCTTACGGGTTGTGCCACAGCGTATGCCATAGCCGAGACAACCAAAAACCACAATATCGCGCTACGTCCATTCGGAGCGACAATCAAAGCTACGAGCAAAGGACCGACAGAAGTGCCTATATTACCGCCAACCTGAAACAGCGACTGGGCAAATCCGCGGCGTCCTCCCGATGCCAAAGATGCTATGCGCGACGCTTCGGGATGCAGCGACGATGAGCCAAGCCCGATGATGAATACTGAAGGCAAAAGGGTGAACAACGATGGCGAAAGGGCAAGTCCCGCTATGCCAATCGTCGTGAAGGTGGTAGAAAACCACAGGCTGTGGGAAACAGGATGACGGTCAAAAACCACTCCGACAACAGGCTGGAAAACGGATGCCGCAATCTGGTAAACCAAAGTTACCACACCTATCTCAGAGAAAGATAGTTGCAGCTCTTCCTTCAATATAGGATAACTCGCCGACAAGACAGCTTGCAGCAAATCATTTAGCAAGTGTGCGGTAGCAAGACAAAGGAGAATGCCCAACGCCGCGCTCGATTTTTCTTTTGACATGGTTGGAGGCTGATGGCTAATGGCTATGGCCAATCATCACAACGGGAAGAACAAAATGCACGACAAGATATTTATTGCCAATATGATGAAGTTCATCGGCAGACCTATCTTGCAGAAGTCATTGAAGCGATAACCACCAGGGCCATACACCAACATGTGCGTCGGCGAGCCTATAGGAGTGGCAAAACTTGAAGAGGCAGCGAGCATCAGCGCCACGCTGAAGGTCACAGGATTAGCCCCTATCGTTATCGCACTATGGTAGGCTATAGGATAAAGCATGGCAGACGCCGCCGTGTTGCTGATAAACTCCGTGAGGAACGTGCCGATGAAGCAAATCACGGCAAGCACGATGACTGGGTCAGAACCGCTCACGCTCATTATGCCGTTGGATATGGCGGCGGCAATGCCCGTCTTCTGGATGGCTGAGCCAAGACATACCGAGCCAGCGAAAACCATCAGTATGCTCCAGTTGATGCTTGAGCGAGCGCTGTCAACAGAGCAGCAACGAGTGAACAGCATAGCCAACGCCGCAAGACAGCTGGACTGCAGCAGAGACATAACGCCACATGTTGACAGCACAACCATTGCAATCATTATCAGTGACGAGATGAGCGTTTTCACGCCTGTCTCCGGTATATCCTCACTCTCAAAATACTTCACGTCGCGACCGATGCTCGGGTCCGTTATGGGCCTTGAGTTGCGACTGCACTCGAAGAGCAGCGTGTCGCCAGCATTCAGCACAACATCACGAGGACTGCAGTCTATGCGCTCTCCCTCTCGGGCAATAGCCACTGCCACATATCCGTTGTCCTCCTCAAACGAGCAGTCACGCAGTCTTTTACCCTTCAGGTAGCTGTGGCTCGTAACCATCGTTGGACGTATAAGTCGCTTTCTCTCAACATCATTGAGACTGAACACAGGCTTTGTAGCAACCGTAAAGCCGTAACTGTTTCGCAGGTCCATAAGCTCGTCTATCTGGCCGGCAAACACAAGGCGGTCAGCACCCATGATAAACTCGTCGGCTGCCACCGGAGACTTCACCTCCACTTCGTCAAAGCGCACAATCTCTATAAGATGTCCGCCTCTCACCTCCGTAAGATTGGCGTCGCCAATGGTCTTGCCGATATAAGGGTTGTCGGCAGGCACAATCATCTCCACCGTATATTCATCAGTAGCGGCAAACGTTTCGTCCATCGATTTGCGCGTAGGTAGCAATCGGCGCATCAGCAATACAGCCACCACACCCACCGTAAGCGTAAGCAAGGCTGGCAGCGTAGGTGTGAAGAAGTTCATCGTCTCGCCAGTGTCCTTGGCATACATACCCGAGATAATCAGGTTAGGCGGCGTGCCTATCAAGGTGAGACAACCGCCAAAGCCAGCGGCGTACGACAGCGGGATAAGCAGTTTTGAGGGAGCAATGCCTAATTTCTTTGTCCATACACTCACGACATTCAAGAACAAGGCCACCACTGTCGTGTTGCTCAGGAACGAGCTAAGCAGGGCTACAGGAAGCATCAACCTCACTATCGCCCGCGGATAGCTTTTCGGAATGCCGAGCACCTTCTTCGCTATAAGCTGGATGACTCCGGCGCGCGTCAGTCCTGCGACGACAACAAACAGCACACCTATCGTAACAACCGACTGGTCGCTAAAGCCCGCCACAGCCTCCTTCTCGTCGAGAACACCCGTAAGAAGCAGCGCGGCGATGCCACCTAAAAACACGAAATCGGCAGAGATGCTCGTCAAGAGCATGATGGAAAAGATGGTTATAATAACCGCCACCGTAACCCACGCATAGCCGTTCAAACCCCATAAAACAAATTCTTCCATAAAAACAAAGTGTCAAGTTCTTAAATCTCATTTTAGTAATCGTTGACGATTACTTATATCCACCAAGAGCAGACGGTGAATAAGAGTCTTCCGCACATTCTTACTATTTTTCGTCTTTTTGTTTTCTATCGGCATCTTTTCTTCGCTTATTAC
>JABUUE010000019.1:0-23664 GCA_021443335.1 Bacteroidaceae bacterium | reverse complement strand
ATAAAAATCTGCTCGATATAAATCCAAAAATACTTCAAAATTCTAATGAACTTTTTGGGTTAATGTTACAAACTGTACTCGTTCCGCATTGCGAGGTTTTGCTTCTGGAGTTTCATCCGGATAGCCGAGAGCAAGGATAAGACACAGCTCATGACCTTCACTAAACCCGAGTTTCTTCAGAATCTCAGGTTTCTCCTTCAACGAGCGAACAGGCATTCCAAGGTTGATGGAGCCAATGCCGTAAGCCCAAGCAGAAAGGCAGATGTTCTCTGAAAGCAAACCTACATCTATGCGCGACATGTCGTAGCTGTTTTTAGCAGCTATGAACATATAAACCGGAGCCTTGTACAAGCCATCAAGGTTCTCCGCAAGATAACCCGCAGATTCCAAGTCGTCAACAACCTTCACCTCATAGTTCTGTTCATTCTTTCCGTTCGGAGCGTTAATGCCACACTCGATTATTTTGTCCAAGGTATCGCGTGATATCGGTTGCTCTATATATTTTCTGATACTTCGACGAGACATGATGTTATTAATCACCGCCTCTGTCTGATTCACTACTGGAGTGGTATTCTCCTTCTCTGCTGGTGAAGTACAGGACTGCACATCTACAGCAGCAAGAATTATTGCCATAACAGGCATTATAAGTTTCTTCATATTATTGTTTAATGATAAATGATTATTGATTAATTCGGAGCAAAAACCGAATATTTAGTAATGGTAAAAAAATAACTTCCTACGTTTTTTTATTTTTTCACCATTACTTAACAAAGAAATTGCGATTGCATATATAGCATATATATATATATTGCCATGATATATTTTTTGAAAAATGCTTCTTTTTTGCGCCGCAAAGGTATATATTTATTTTTAAAAACGTCGTTCTTTCGCGTTTTAATTGCGCATTATCGTGATATTTGTGGGAAAACAAATATACACGAAAGCATTTGACAAGCAAACATCATCCAAAAAGAAAATCCCCAACCTACTGAAGGTTAGGGATTTTTGAGACATTCCGTTTTTTTATTTTGTTGCACCATGTATTACACTTCAGGCAGCGTAATACAAAGCGGACCGAACTCTTTAAAATCTTGTCGGAAGGTTAGGCGAGCTTGCGGATAGTGCTTGTCAATGCCACCTTTTGAGACAGGATTGCAGGGGTCAATATTGTGTGCTTCGCCGACTGCATCGAAGAGACTAATTCCTTGCATGAAGAGCTCGAGAGTGGCACGCGGGTCGTCTTTATCGGTCTCAAGAGTGATAACAGGAACGTTATCTGGAATGAGGTTGCGAAGTCGTTCGAAGAACGCTTTTTCGCGAGGTATGACAAGGAGAACGAGGGCTGCGTCGCATGGCGTGCTTTTTGCACCGAGGTGGTTAGAGATACTGACAAAGCGGCCGTGGCACCAGTTTCAAGCGTCGGAATAGCAGAGCGAAGCCATGCCTGATTCCACGAATTTTGATTCTAAATCTACAGCTACAGGCTGTGACCAAGAACCATGTAAAACGTGGAAATGCTTGATTTCTTGAAGCGGGAGTGGAGCTTCAGAAGAGCGGCTGAGAGAGTATGTGAAAGAACGATTGATGTCGAAGTCAGATGGGTTGAGAGAGCCGGTGAAGGCTTTGTAGATGATGGTGGCGTTAAGGATTTTACCATCACTAACCATCGCCGAAATCGTCGCCATCAGGAATGATGCCCTGCCAATCAACATAGTCAGGCCACACATCAGTGATGTCATAGATAATGTCATCCTCCTGAAACTCTTCCTTCAGTTCATCGAGTAATTCGATAACTGCCAACGGAGCGCCAGCAAGATTCTCAGCGTAGTCACGAAGTTCTTTAAGGTAAGTGGAAAAGGTGCGTCCTCAATATATGAGGCCAGGTTTAAAGTCCATGCTGCCATAATAAGTTTTGTTAGTTATCATTCTATTTCTGTCAAGTCATCTTAGACATTATTATGCTGCTGGCATAGTAAGTTCCAGCACTTCGTCTGCCGACTTCTTCCCGAAGAGCACTTCAAGAAAGCTAAGACTGTTACGACGCTGCTGCTCAAGGTAGCTGTAGATTGACTCACTGAATTCCTGGTCTGTAAGATAGTTGTTCTGCATAATTCGTTTGATTTTCAGATTAAGTTTAATATTGAGTTTCTATATATTAATTGTAAATCGCATCTTCAACTTTCTCCTGACAAAAAGTGGAGAAGATTGAAGATGATTCTGATTTTATGCTGCATATTTACAAAGCAGCTGTTTCGCCTCATAACTCTCCTGAAGCCTCTCCAAACAGCTTTTTACAGTTTGGCGAATGGTCTCAGCACACACGCCATACTTGACAGCAAGCTCCTTGCAGCTGATGTCTTCGCCAACGCGTTGAAAGACGATGTCAGCGTTACGCTTGTTGCGAATAACAGCATGGAGTACACGATAGAGGTCATTGTGCAAATCCTCAAGAAACATCTCTCTGTCAGTCGCAGAGTCAGAGGCAATGGTGTCGAAATAGTAGATCCAGTCGCCATCATTTTCAGAGTATTTACCTTTCAACGAAGCAACAGGAGTCTCCTTCTTCCTGAGTTTCTTGCCTTCATTGATGATAGTGTTGCGGATACAAGGGTAAGCGAAGGTGGAGAACTTGCAGCTCTTGCTCGCATCATATTCAGTAGCAGCCTTTACTAAGCCTATAACTCCCATCTTGAGCATCTCGTCGCGATGAATATTGAGCTTAGACTTACTGTGTTTCTCTATATCGCTAATCACCTTACCGATAAGGAGTTCCGCTTCCTCAGCAGACATGAAAGAAGACAAAGACTTAGAAGAGTTGATGAAATTGCAGCAGATTGTTGTCATGGTTGTGATTTTTTTGTAACCCCAAAAATCCATTAGAGAATGATTTGAATTGAATTTTATTTTTGATTAGATTTCTTGTCTATTTGATTGAGCCCAATAATAATTAATGGATAACACGAAGTGTTCCATTGCGATTGAAAATAGGCAAGAAAGGTAACAAAAAGAAGATTTAAAACGATTTGTTCTTCTAATGGTTTTTTGGGGTTTAAGTTACGAAAATTAGTGAACGATAAGGGGCAAAGGGGGCTGCACGAACCATCCGAAGACAGTCCGCCTTTTCCATGAACAAGCATAGACAAACACGCAGCTAACGACCTATTTGGCCTTTAGCAGTTGGTTCGTAACCTGTGCAGATGCTGCTGCTGAAATAGAGTTAATCATAGTTCGTGAGTTTTTGAAATTAGAAATGAAGTTAATTTCCACATCTACACTTTCCCGTATGGAAAGAGTGAACCACCGTGGCTCGACAGCTCGGTTGGTACGCATTGTAAATGACGTTCTTGATGTAGTTTTGAAGAGTTTTTTGTATAGATTTTGCATAGAACGGACCGCAAAAGTATAAGAAAGTCGCGATATTATCGAACCATATCGCGACTTTCTGTTGTTACATTGACAATAATCAATGAATTCCACCCTGTCCATAGTCTTTAGTCTATTCTATATCGTATATTCCTAAGAAATAACCAGTCATTTCATCTTCATTCATTGGAGTGAAATGTCAGAAGTCGGTGCAAGTGGAAGACGACCACAGGCAAGACTCTCGTTCTCTGCGTGAAGCCAGCCCTTGCTGCCATAGAACTGAGTGCATTGAGAAGCCTTTGCTGCAGCCACCTCGAGAGCCGCCTTCACCTGCTCGGCAGAAAGCTCAGCCACACGCAGCAAGCCTATCTTGCCCAGCTCATTCAAAAACACGGCAGTGGTGGTATCGCCACAACCTTCCCAATCAACAACATTCTCCACAAGCACGGCAGCCACCTCCTCTGTATGAATCTTATCCACAAAGGCGTTTCTCTTGCCAAGGACAAAGCCTTCAGGATACTCGCGCAGAGTAACATACACACCATAACCAAACTTCACCTTGCCATCACCCTCAAGAGCGTGAGCAAGATCGAACTTGTCAAAAAGAACGGATGAATCGTGATAGAATATTTCCATGATAACTAATTACACATCATGCGTATTGATTGTCCAAACACGAGTGCAAACATAGCGAATATTTTCCTTTTTCCATGATTTATCTAAACAAAAGTGATTGTTTTGTGTAATTTATTAAGAAAACCGCGTGTTGATGTTGGAGATATGAGTCCAAACGGTGTATAATGAAGTGTACAGTGTGTATATTATATGAACGATATTAGATTACAAACATTATCATCCGACTTTGTGTATGACTTCATGTCCATACCAACCTACTCGGGAAAAGAGAAGAAAGCCATTGGGTTCATTACCAACTGGGCAAAGTTAAACAACATCGACTGCGAGTGCGATTACATGGGCAATGTCTATCTGACCAAAGGCTCCGTTTCCGGCGGAGAACACTTCCCATGCGTCACTGCCCACCTTGACACAGTGCAGCGCTCACAGATTCCGTACATAGAAAGAAATCAACGGCTGGATGTGAAGACTCGTGTCAACGACTTCAACGAGCATGAAATATACTGCGAGGGATTCGGCATTGGCGGTGACGACAAGGCAGGCATTGTTGTTTGCCTCAGCATGTTCGAGCATTTCGACAAACTGAAGGCAGCCTTCTTCGTTCAGGAGGAAATAGGGTGCCAGGGAAGCCGGAGCATGAACATGTCATGGTTCTCGGATGTGGGTTATGTCATCGCGTACGATTCTCCTGAGCAGAACAGAGCATCCAAATCCTGTCATGGCATCGAACTTTTCGACGACACATTCTTCCATCGGCATCTCAAAAGCATCGCCGAGAAATGGGGAGTAACAAACTTCCGACACGAACCCTACACCGATGTCACTTTCATACGCTGCATGACAGGGCTTGTGTGCATGAACTTCGGCGTGGGCTACTACAACTGCCACAACAATAACGAATACTGCATCCTTGAACACATGGACCAGGCATGCGCCATGGGCATAGACATCATTAAACATTTGGGGAACAAGCAATATACGACACCCTGCTCACCACAGCAACAAATATATCAGATATGACAGCCATCCTCGTTAAGTTTTCTCAGTTATTCCTCTCCTTTTTCCTCGTCACCGTCGTTCACGAATACGGCCACTTTTTCTGGGCAAGAATCTTCGGCATGAAGGTTGAGCGAGTGCAGGTTTTCGGTTTCTCACTCATCAGTTGGACAAGCAAGACTACCGGCACAAAGTTCGGACTCGGATGGCTGCCGCTCGGAGGCTACTGTCTGCTGCCGGACCTGCATGCAGAGCAAAGTTCCTGGAAGAAGATCGTTGTGCTGTCAGGTGGCGTTGTAAACAATCTTGTTCTCGGCTTCATCATCTTCATGGCCATCGCCTGGTTACGTACCCCAGACGTAGCAAACCAAGCCCATGTCGCCGCAGCAAGAGGAGCGGAGATGTTCGCCAACAGTCTGCCCGACACCAGCCAAGTAGATATCTCCGATTCCGGCGGACTCATCTCCGTGGCAAACATCTTCGGCTCCACATGGCGTTGGTTCCGCTTCTGGTTCATTACCGCCAGCCTGTCGGTCTTTATGGCACTCTGCAACCTGATACCCATACCCGGACTCGACGGAGGGCAAATCACATTCACTGCCATCGAGGTTGTCATGCGTCGCCCGATAAACGAGAACGTGAAGCTTTGTGCCAACCTTTTAGGACTGCTGCTCGTTTTTGCCTTCTTTGTTTACGGCAACTATAACGACATCTGCCGACTGCTTGACTAACACTCAAAAAAGCCACATTTCTTAGGCAAGAAAAAAATCTCAAACCATTGAGAGGCAACGATTTGAGATTTCACAACGTGATCCGCTTGGGGTTCGAACCCAAGACCCCCACATTAAAAGTGTGATGCTCTACCGACTGAGCTAGCGGATCTTTCCAACTTTATTGCGTCATATTTCCGCAAAAGCGGTGCAAAGGTAGTAAACTAATCTTAATTACGGGGAATGAAACAGTGATTATTTAAGGTAAGTTGAACAAAACTTGACACATTTAAACTCAAACAGTTCATTTGAACGTATATGGATTAAACAAGAATGTTCCTTATCAAGAAGTAAACAGGCGGAACGAGCAGGGACGGAAGCATGTTTATTGTTTTCATTTTCTTCAGCTCAAGGATGTTCAATCCGGACGCCGCGATAAGCACTCCACCGACAATAGACAACTCGCAAACGAGAGGTTCGCCGATGGCACTTTCGGAACATTTGGCAATCGTATAAAACATTGCCTGCCAGCAGAACAGCACCGGGGCAGCCCATATCATTCCTATACCATATGTGGAAGCGAGAACCATGCTCGTGATAAGGTCGAGAGTGGCGTTTGTGTAAAGATAGGTGTTGTCGCCTTGAAGTGCCGCGAACACGGGACCGAGCATCGAGAAAGTGCCTATGCAATAAAGGAGAATGCCCGTTGACAAGCCTTCACTCAGGCGGTTTGCGCCGCCATCAGCATTTCTCTTTAATCTGTTTACAAGTCTGTCAAATCGGCCATCAAGGTCCAATGAATAGCCTACGACAGTGCCCACCGAAATGCTGACGATGAACAACACGGGAACGCTGCTGTCCGGCAGATTATGCACAAAAGCGTTGGCACCCAAGAGTATCACGCAAACACCAAGAGCGCTGAACAGTGCGTCCTGATAGCCCTTGATGCTCTTTTTCAGGAAGCTACCAGCAACACTGCCAACGACAATGCATAGCGTATTTACTATCGTGCCAATCATATTTATTGGGGTTTAGGGGTAAATGTCAATGTTTAATGATAAATGATTAATTCTGAGCAACCGAACCGCAGCATTAATCAATAGTCATCAATCAATAGTCTTTAACCCCTAACCTTATAACCTTCTCAATTATAGCACTCGAAAATTCCATTGACAACCTCCGCCTTCATCTTTGGCGTAAACAGGCTGACAACAACAACGACAACGAAGCCGCCAACCATGGCAATAGCTCCGCAGTTGACAGGGTTTATAGGGTTGCCTATGAGCATATTCACCAATGTCAAACCTACGCCCCAAACGAAGCAAGCCCATACGGAAGCTGTCGTTACGCCGCGCCAATAGAGTCCGAGCATGAACGGTGCGAGAAAGGCTCCCGCGAGCGCGCCCCAAGAGATGCCCATCAGCTGGGCTATGAATGTTGGAGGGTTAAGGGCTATCATCAGCGAAATGACGATGAAAAAGACTATGAGAGTGCGGAGAACAACCACCTTGCGACGCTCTATCCTCTCTGCCACAGCATCGTCGATAGCACCCTCCTCCACCTCTCCTTGCTCTGATTTCTTATCGCGATAGATAAGGTCGAGCGTCATCGTTGAGGAAGAGGTGAGCACAAGCGAAGCGAGCGTTGACATCGAAGCGGAAAGCACGAGCAACACAACCAACGCAATGAGCACATCGGGCAACGAGTTGAGCATTGACGGAACAATGGCGTCGAAGTCGAGACGGCCGTTTGGCAATGTCGGCGGCATGCCAAAGAGGCGGCCGAAGCCACCAAGGAAATAGCATCCGCCAGCCACAATGAGTGCGAAGATGGTAGAGATGATAGTGCCACGACGGATAGCGCCTTCGTCGGTGATGCTGTAAAACTTACCCACCATCTGCGGCAATCCCCATGTGCCTAACGATGTGAGCACAACGACACCGAGCAGGTTCCAAGGGTCTGGTCCCCAGATATCGGCAAAACCGCCATTAATAGCGGGATTATCGTCGGCAGGAATGTTTGCCATCTGGGTAACAGCCTCCGTCAGTCCGCCTTTTAGATTAAGCACGGCAGCTATAACGATAACTATGCCGAAAAGCATGATGATGCCCTGAATAAAGTCGTTGATGGCAGTGGCACGATAACCGCCAAGGATAACATAAAGGGCGGTAAGAATAGCCATTATCACCACGCAATACTCGTAAGGGATGCCAAAACCCATCTCAAACAGGGTGCTGATGCCTTTGTAAACGCCTGCTGTGTAAGGGATAAGGAACACGAAGGCGATGATACTTGCCACAACACGGAGCATCTGCGAGTCGAAACGAGTGCCAAAGAAATCGGGCATTGTTCGACTACTGATATGTTGCGTCATTAGTTTTGTGCGGCGGCCGAGCACGAGCCATGCCAACAAAGAACCGATGACAGCGTTGCCCACGCCAATCCAAGTGGAGCTCAAGCCGTATTTCCAGCCGAACTGTCCGGCATAGCCCACGAAAACCACCGCTGAGAAATAACTTGTACCGTAAGCGAAGGCCGTAAGCCAGCCGCCCACCTTGCGCCCGCCAAGCACAAAGCCTTCAACGCTTTTCGCCTGCTTGCGGGGATATACTCCCACGCCCACAGTGATGACGAGGAAGATTACTGTAAGAAGAATTTTTATGAACATTAATGTTTATTGTTTAATGATTAATTCGGAGTAGATAAACACCGCATTAATCAATAATCATTAATCAAAAGTTGAGTTATTAGAACGCTACCTGTAGTTGTGCTTGGATAGTGCTGGAATTGCCTTTCTCCATCTGTGCGCTGCGGAAATTATGTGTGTATTGGGCCTGCAAACGACATTTCTTATGGAACCAATACTGAACGCCGCCCATAAGATTTGTTTGCTTCAGTCCGAGGTCGGTGTCGCGGTTGTAGTAGTCGAGCATTCCGACGACATCAATGCGCTTATGGACAGGAACAGCGGCAGAGATATAGGCGCCGAAGCTGTGGTTGTCGCCATCGCGACCGCCGAGAGCCTCCGCACGAACAGTGACACAACGGTTCAGATTGTAGTCAGTGCCTGTTTCCTTGGATTTCCATTCCGCTCCGACAGCATAACGGTCGCTACGTATGGTAACTCCGTTTTCGTCGTTGGCATAACCTTTCTGTCCAGATATGGAGACGAGGAAGTTTGGTGCTGGTCTATACTCCAACTTGGCAACAACATCTTTCTGCGTGTTGTTGTCCCATTCATTAATCTTATAGCCGTTGAGCACCTCCAAATAATAGCGCAACTTGTCTTTAAAAAGGTCGCCATAGACCAACAGTCCTAATTCACGTCCAGAGCCGTTGCCGTAGCGTCCACCGCACAAGTCGCCAACACTTTGCGACATAGCCAAGCTCTCCAAGACTGTCGGCGACATTGGATTTTCTATTGAGAGTTGCTTCTTTGACTGTCCGAAACGCACGTTTATTGCCTTACACGGACGATACTCCAGGTAATACTCCTGCACATTGCCGCTCTTGAAGTCGTGCATAAAGTAAGCATAGAAATGTTTTGTAACATCAACGCCTACCATAAGTATCGCGCGCTTCAAGTCGAAAGTGTTGGTGTTGGCCGACTTGTTACCATGATACAAAGTAGCAGTATAACCAGCCTGCGCATAACCCGTAATCTTGATGCGAGAAGCGATGGCTTTTGCCCAGTACTTAAAGTCCTTCTTTTCTGATTGTGGCTGAGCTACGGAATCAGACTTTGCAACGAGTAAGCCTTTCTCTTCTATGTTATCAGCAAAGACATTCGTGCTGATAAAAAGAAATAAAGTCAGAAATAAACAGTTAGTAAGTTTTTGTGTCATATTGTGCGTGGTTATTTGAAGTCGTTCTCCGTCAGGAAATTCATCTTCTTCAACATTATTATTTCTTTCGCCTTCTCCGCAGCATCGGTACGGAACGCGAGAACACCCTTGCCTTTCCACAGGAAAGAGTAAAGATAAAGAATGCTGACCTGCGCATCGCTGATAGCCTTTATAGCGTGAGCGGCACGCCCTGGCTCATCATCAATGCTGATGGCAAAAACATCCGACAGTTGCACATTTATTCCTGCCTCCTTTAATATTATGTACGCGCGAGTTGGTTCAATACATAACACACGATAGATGCCGTAGTCCTTGGTGTCGGCAATAGTGGAGGCGATAATCTGGATATTAGCCTGACTCAGAAGGTCGAGAACGCGGATAAGTGTTCCGCTCTTGTTCTCAATGAAAATGGAAAGTTGCTTTATTGTCATAATTGGGAGGATTTTATTTATATACCGTTCTCTTATCCACTACTCTCACTGCCTTGCCTTCACTCACTGGCAGCGTGCCTTTGTTGACGAGCTTGACATGCGGTGTGAGGAGTATCTCGTCCTTGAGTGCGCGCTTGATGCGTTTCTGCAGCTCTATGAGGCGACCGTAATCGTCGGTGAAGAGTTCTTCGAGTTCCACTTCTACGGTCATGCTGTCGTTGTCAGCATCGGTAGTGAGGGTGATAAGGTAGTTGCTTGCCAGCTCAGGGAACTGCATAAGAATCTTTTCTATCTGGATTGGGAAGATGTTCACTCCCTTCAATACCATCATATCGTCAGAACGTCCCTTCATGCGGTCAATGCGGACATGGTTTCTGCCACAAGCGCAAGTGCGACCGAGAACGCGCGTGAGGTCGCGGGTGCGGTAGCGTAACAGCGGCATTGCCTCACGGCGCAAGGTGGTGAGTATCAGCTCGCCAATTTCTCCGTCGGGAACTGGTTCAAGCGTATCTGGGTCAACAATCTCAACGATGTAATAGTCTTCCCAGAAATGCAATCCATTCTGCTCTTTGCACTCAAAGCCTACGCCAGGACCACACATCTCGCTCATCCCAAAAGAGTTGTAAGCCTTTACGCCGAACATATCTTCGATACGCTTACGCTGCTCCTCGGAATGAGGTTCTGCACCGATAGCAAAGATTTTTAACTTTGTGTCGCGACGAGGGTCAACGCCTTCCTGGTCCATAACCTCCTTCAAACGGGTAAGATATGAAGGTACGGCGTGGATAGCTGTAGTGCCAAAATCCTTAATAAACTTTATCTGTCGCAGAGAGTTTCCGGCAGCGGCAGGCACTGTCAACATTCCCATCTTCTCGGCGCCATACTGGAAGCCCAGTCCTCCTGTGAACATTCCGTAACCGCTGGAATTCTGGAACACGTCTGTTGGGCGCAATCCCACCATCCATAGATTACGAGCCACCTGGTTAGCCCACTCGTCAAGGTCTTGCGAGGTGTGCAGGATAACAGTAGGATTGCCCGTTGTGCCTGAAGAGGAGTGCAGACGAGTACACTGCTCAAGTGGCACAGACGCTATGCCAAAGGGATAAGTGTCGCGCAAGTCCTGCTTTGTAGTGAACGGAATCTTACGAATATCGTCCAGCGTCTTAATATCATCGACTGTCAGCCCAGCCTCTTCGAAGCGTTTCTTGTAGAACGGAGAGTTCATACAATGAGCCACAGTCTCTTTCAGCCTTTCAAGTTGCAGAGTCTCTATCTCCTCGCGTGAAAGAGTTTCCACCTCAGGGTTAAAGTACTCGCAATTATAATCTTTCTTTATGCCTTCGTTTTCCATAAGCCTCACCCCCAACCCCTCTCCATCAGGAGAGGGGAGTAATATGCTTTATAAGGGATTTTATTTTTAGTAAGTGAACAAAATTATTTTTATAAAGACTAAGTAAGTGGAGAAGTATTATCAAACTAATTTTGACCACTTACTTATGATTATACTTTCTCAGTAGGATTCAAATAACATCAGTGCTCACAGGTAACTACTCAGTTCTCCCCCCATTGTGAGGGGGGGGGGAAGTTAGAGAGGGGTATTTGCCGCGTCAAACGCCTTGAGGTTTGCCTCGACAATTGCTTCCCCTTTACGCGCAAAGATTGTGGCGATAGCGGTGCGCAACTGCTCAGGAGTAACAATCTCAAGGTATTTGGCAGCCATACCGAGCAGCACAACATTTGCACCACGAGCATTGCCCGCGTCCTTTGCCACCTGCTCAATATCGAGCTGCACCACATTAGGCAGAGCGTTCAGCTCTGCGAACAACGCTTCTTGGTCAGGATAGTTAGGGATATTGACAAAAGGCTTGTTGCTGGTCACCACCACACCGTTCTTTGACAGATAAGGCAGGTAACGCAGTGCCTCCATCGGTTCCATACTGATGATAAGGTCGCAGCCACCAAGCGGAATAAGGTCACTCCATATCTGCTCTGTGCTCAAACGGAGATTTGACTGCACATCACCACCACGCTGGCTCATGCCATGCACTTCTGCCTGCTTAAGATTTACGCCAGCCTTTGTTGCAGCTTCACCTATGATTGTTGCGATTGAGAGGATGCCTTGTCCTCCCACACCGCATAGAATAATATCTTTTTTCATTAGCCTTTTCTTTTCTCCCTTGCATGTCTTGCCGCAGTCTGGATACACTCCCTGCGAGGGATGATTACTGACACTCCATTGTATTCTATCTCTTGCTTGATGACACGGGTAATCTCTTCCATGTTCTTTGGCAGTGGCACCACAACATGCAGATGTTCTGGCTCAACGCCAAGACCAAGACATATCTGCTCAAACTTGTTTGTGCCGGCACTGTCTTGTCCGCCCGTCATACCTGTTGTAAGGTTGTCGGAGATAACCACAACAATGTTCGAATTGTCGTTTACAGCATCAAGCAAACCTGTCATGCCTGAGTGGGTGAAAGTAGAATCGCCTATCACAGCCACAGCAGGGAACAATCCCGCATCAGCAGCACCCTTAGCCATTGTTATCGAAGCACCCATATCAACACATGAAGACAACGCCTTGAATGGTGGCAAAGCACCGAGAGTGTAGCAGCCGATATCGCCGAAGATACGGTGATCTGGATATTCCTCAAGCACTTTGTTCAACGCGGCATAGACATCACGGTGACCGCAGCCTTGACAAAGTTGTGGTGGACGACCAGCGAGATTCTTTGCCGGAGCAAAACCTTCTGAAAGAGTTATGCCGAGAGACTTTGCCACACAGTCTGGAGTTAGTTCCCCTGTGCGTGGCAAGTCACCAGTCAAACGACCTTTTATCGCAGCCTTGTCGCCGATAATTACACGCACTGCCTCCTCCACAACAGGCTGTCCGTCTTCAACAACGAGCAGCGTGTCGTGACTCTCAGCCATAGCCAATATCTTTTCTGCCGGGAGAGGATATTGCGAAACCTTCAGAATATCCACACCGTCGCCGCAAGATTCCTTGACATAGTTGTAGCCAATGCCACAGGCTATCACTGCCATCTTCTCCTTGCCAGAGCCTTCCACCTTATTATATATAGACTTGTCACTGGCATCAACCATCTTAGACTGCTTATCGAGCAGTTCCACATATTTGCGGCGAGCTATTCCAGGGAGCAACACCCATGAATCGCAAGAAGGGTCGAGTGCATTCTCCGCCTTTGGTTCTATCACATCAACCGCCGCACGGCTATGTGCAAGTCTTGTAACAATACGCAGCATCACTGGTACCTGCAGGCTCTCGCTCATATCGAAAGCAGAGACCATCATGTCGTATGCCTCCTGCTGGTTTGATGGTTCAAAGACAGGTATCATTGCAAACTTTGCATAAAAGCGAGAGTCCTGCTCGTTCTGACTCGAGTGCATTGAAGGGTCGTCAGCGGCAAGTACCACAAGACCGCCCTTGACACCTGTTATTGCAGAATTGACAAAAGCATCGGCACACACATTCATTCCCACATGCTTCATGCAAACCAACGCACGCTTTCCCGCATACGACATACCGAGGGCAGCCTCCATCGCTGTCTTCTCGTTCGTACACCAGCGGCTGTGTACTCCTCGCTCTTTTGCTAATGGTGACGACTGAATATACTCCGTTATCTCTGTTGAAGGAGTGCCTGGATATGCATACACGCCGCTCAAGCCAGCGTGCAAGGCACCCAAAGCGATTGCTTCATCGCCAAGAAGAAGTTGTTTCATAGATTTTGTGTTAAAAAATTTCGGCAAATTTAAACAAAAAAATACATTTTGTACTCATAAGATTGAAAAAATTTACTTATTCCGTCAAAAAGATAACAAATAGTAACTTGTATTATGAATATCAACGAACTTTCATTTATAACTTTGTCCAAACAAACAACATAAACAATGAACCACAAATTTCTTTTATCCCTTATTACTTCTATTATATGCGCTATGTCCATACAGGCGCAGGTGATGCAAAAAGACAACAACGGCGTTTACACAATCAACTCAGGGAATGCCGTGATGACTGTTGACTGTCAGCGTGGCGGAAAGATAACATCCCTTACTCTTGATGGCAAGGAACTCATAGCGCAGCATAAGAAGATAGAAGGCATGCCTTTTGAGAATTTCAACGACTACGGCTCAACATTCTGGCCAAGTCCGCAAAGCACATGGAACTGGCCACCGATAGCCACCTACGACAGTAAGCCCTACAAAGCAGAAGTCAACGACAAAAAACTGATACTCACCAGCGGCAAGGACGAGAAATATCCTTACATCTTCAAGAAAACATTCCTTCCTATTGGCAGTGGAAAGTACAGCATCACATACACAATAATAAATAATAGCGACACTGCGGTGAGCGTTGCGCCGTGGGAAATTACTCGCGTGCCAAGTGGCGGAGAGATATTTTTCGAGGCTTCATCAATAAGACCTGACAACGAGGTGGAATATACTCAGGAGAAAGGCATCATACATATCCCATTTGTTCCTGTAGCACGCAAGAACCGGAAGATTTTCGCTGATGCAAAAGGATGGTTGTGTTTCGCCGACAACGGCCTGCTTTTCAAAAAGACTTTCGCCGACATAACCCACGAACAGGCTGCACCAGGAGAAGATGAAGTTGAAATATACAGGAACTTCGGCACAACCTACACAGAAATCGAAAACCAAGGCGCATTCGTAACTATCCAGCCAAAGCAGGAACATTCGTGGAATGTGCTGTGGGAGATTGCAAACAAATAGCAAGTATAATTACTTTGTTCTTACTACTTGGTATTTAAAGAAGCTATCAATACTGTCTTGCAGAGGAAATACTCGAAGCTCATGAACATTAGACCTTTGAAGCGGTTGGAAGTTCCCCATGAGTTCTTGCAGATGAAGTATTTACGGCCATGCTTGTCGTGAGATATTCCGCAAAGCGACATTGCATGGTCGTCAGTCGTGCGGAAAGTTTCTATATCATGACGATATTTCTCCCTTAAATCCTCCGCTGAAAGAGATTTTATTTTCTTTAATTCTTTTTGGCTAAGGTCTGCCACGCCATTGTTCCAATCGAAGCCTTCCTCAGAGATGTCTCCCTCCCAGCAAACGGCTTTCCCCTGCTCCAAGGAGTGCTGGGCAATAAGAAGCAGACTGTCTGGCGGTGTTGCGCGGATAACATCTGTAATCCTACGGTCGGGAAAAGGATAGTCGGCACCGAGATACTCATAATCTTCAGGCTGCACAACACTTCTGCCAAACTGCTGCGGCGTATATTCCGAGCCACAGAAGAACTGGAACCTGGGCAGAAACGCTATCTCGCGGTCAAGGAGTTCTAATGCGTCTGACCGCATCTTGTCAAGTCCCACGCAGCGCGCCGCATCATTCTTTGCAAGAAGTTTAACCTCTCTCGCCAACACACTCATATTCTTATTCTCGCTGCGAGAGCGGTAACTATCGTAGGCGAAAGCCCCATACTTATCAAAAAGAGTCATACAGTGCGGAATCATGCCGCGCATGGAAATCTCTCCCCCACCCTTTCTCATATAAACACCTTCCGCCTCTTCTTGCAGTAACATTCGTTCAAAATAGACTGGCGAGATGTTCACGCTATCGCCCATGGCTATGCGATTGCTCTCTATCGTTGACAGCATCGCATATATCCAACAGGTCTCACTGTTTCCTTGGTCTTTTATTGGAGTTATGTGGCAGCGTGTCTCCGTAATAAAATAATTGTCGCTCTCCACCTGCTTGGGGCTTGAGCAGGAGAATAGAATCGCACTTAGCACTAAGTAGCAAGTACTAATTATGATTTGCTTTTGAAGTTTCGACTCTAACATTCTTAGGAATAATTTGACACAATAAAACGCAAGCTATGATTTACTCCGCAAAAAGATAATCATACTTAGTACTTCGAACTCACAACCTCGGACTTACAACCTTACTCATTCTTCCAGAATGCTGGTGTGAAGAGCACGAGGACTGTGAAGACCTCCAAACGTCCCATCAGCATCAAAAACGCGCAGCACCATTTAGAGGGGACAGAAAGCTCTGCCCACGACATCATATTGTCAACATGCACTCCAAGTGCTGGTCCCACATTGCTTGCACTGCTTATAGCTATGGATATGGCATCCACAGTGTCTATCCAGTCATTGTCAAATATCATTAGGATAGTGTATGTAACCATACAGAGCATGACATAGGCAACAAAGAAGCCGAGAAGGGTAACCTGCTGCGACGCATCTGCATTTATGCCATTAACGCGCAGAGGGAACACCGCTTTCGGGTGCAACATTCGCTTCAGTTCGTTGCGCACAACCTTCACAAGCATCACAGCACGCACTGATTTAAGACCGCCGCTCGTACTGCCAGCGCAAGCGCCTATGAACATCAGCAGGAAAAGCACCAGCCATGTGAAGCGTGGCCAGTCGTGAATGGAGTCGTTGAACATACCTGTGGTTGTAACGAACGACACCACCTGGAACAGCGCGTTACGGAAGCCATCAAACAAGCCATACTGCGGTCCTGAGATCATTATGCACAGCGTCACGATTACCGTAGCCATGACCACCATCGACAAATAGAAATGAAACTCCGTATCCTTGAAAAGATTCTTGGCCTGCCTCCTTACCGCCGCAAGATAAAGCATTGTGAAGTTTGTGCCGGAGAGGAACATAAATATCACACAGGTGTAGTCAATGAGCACGGAATTATAATATATGGTAGAGTCATTATGCGGCGAAAAACCGCCAGTAGCAGTAACAGTCATCGCATAGTTTGCAGCATCAAAGGGATGCATACCTTCCACCCAGAAAGCAACGGCACAAGCTACTGTTAAGAAGAGATACACGGAGATAATCATCTTCGCATTTGTTGACAATTTCGGGTGCATCTTTGTCTTTATCGGACCGGTAGCCTCGGCAGAGAACACGCGCACGCCGCCGCCCCTCACAAGACTTGGAAGGATGGCAATGGTGAAGAATGCTATACCAAGACCGCCTATCCATTGCGTCATTGAGCGCCACAGTTTCAATCCCGACGGAAATTTCTCTATATTATCAATGACGGTAGAGCCTGTGGTCGTAAATCCCGACATGGTTTCAAAGAACGCATCTGTAAAGCCACCTTCTCGCATCAAACCGCTCATCAAGAACGGCAAAGAGCCAAAGAAAGAGAACACTATCCAGATAACGGTTACGAGCAGATAGGCATCCCTGCGGTTCATCACCTCACTCTCTGGCTGACCATAATATCGCATAATAAGGCCAACCATAAACGTAAACGCTATGGTTATGAGAAATCCAGGCACATCGCTGTCGTCATAGGTTCCGTCAATCATTAAGAACGACATTACAAGTGCCACGGACATCAGCAACGCCTCTATGAAAAGCAGCGCGCCGATAATCTTCAATATGAGTTTATAGTTTAACAAAACAGATTCTCTACTTTTTCCACTTTCAAGTTATGACAGAAGACTATCACCCTATCACCAGCCTGTATCTGTGTGTGTCCAGTTACCAGCTCTCCCTGGCCGTTTCTTACCAAGCCGCCGATGGTGCATCCCTTTGGAAGTCCAAGACTGTACACCGGTTTTTTAGTCACCTTTGCGCCTTCATTTACTATGAACTCGGCGACATCAGCATTCGCCGTCATCAAGTAGCGCAGACTTGCCACATCATTATTGTCAAGCATCAGCTGGTAGATATTGGATGCAGCAAGAGCCTTCTTGTTTACAATTGTTCCAATGTCAAGGCTTGCCGCCATATTGGCGTACTCCTCGTTCTCAATAACGGCAACCGTCTTACGGACGCCGAACTTCTTCGCCGTGAGACAAGCGAGGATATTTGTCTCCGCATTTCCCGTGCATGCCACAAAAGCGTGAGTGCTCATCAGTCCCTCTTCATGCAGATTGGATATGTCACGTCCATCAGCGTTCACCATGGTCAGGTGCGTTCTGTTCAAGCCTGCCAAGACTTCATCTATCCTATCCTTATTTGTTTCAAAGACTGTTGGCTTGAGGTATGACGGCAATGCCTCCAAAGCTCTGTAAGCTGTATCACCAGCACCAAGGAACATAACCTTCTGCACATCAACATAATGCTCCTTTCCCACAATCTTTCGCATATAAGGAATATACTGCTTTGTGGTCATAAAATAAGCCATGTCCATCTTCTTCAGTGAGTCAAGACCGCCGGGGATGATAGTCTCTCCCCCTCGTTTTATCGCCACCACATGATAAGGTGTCGTCGGGTCACAAAGGTCTTTCAAAGGAGTATCAAGTATTTCCGCCTCTTCACGGAGCTTTATTCCGAGCATCACAAGGTCGCTATCCTCAAAGTCTAACCTCTGACGCACCCACGAGAGTCGCAGTCCTGAGGCTATCTGTTTGCCTGCAAGATATTCCGGACATATCACAGAGTCGATGCCAAGCCTCTTGAACATCTCCTGATGCTTAGGGTCGGCAAACTCATAATGGTTTACCTTAGCCACACATTTCTTTGCCCCCATGTACTTTGCCATATAGCAGGCATTCATGTTCATATCCTCGTCGAGCGTGACGGCTATGAAAAGGTCTGCCGACTTCACTTTCAGAATCTCAAGCGTAGCCACAGAAGAAGGCGAACCGCAGTAGGTAAGCAAATCGTAGTCAGTGCCAAGACTGTTTAGACGGCCTTGGTCCTGATCCACGAGCTTCACCTCATGATTAAGACGAGTGAGCAATCGTGCAAGATGCGTGCCTATCGCATGGGCACCAGCTATAATGATATTCATAAATATCTTTCTCTTAGGAGTTCAGGGAGTTCTTAATCGTCAAACATTCTTTTTATGCTTTCTATATCCAATCCACATATTTCCTGCAGTTGAGCCACAGTACCATGTTCAATGAACTCATCAGGAATGCCGAGAATCTGCACTTTGGGCAGTGGTATATTCTCTTCGTTGCAGACAGAGCAGAGGCTTTCGAGCACGGCAGAGCCGAAACCACCAGCCTTGCAGCCGTCTTCTATCGTGATTACGCGCCTGTATTTCCGTGCCACCTCCTTTATTATATTAATGTCTAAAGGCTTCAGGAAACGCATATCATAATGTGCGATGGAAGTGTCAGGGTGTTCCGCCTCATACTGATGGATAGCCTCAGCGGCATTATTGCCTATATTGCCAAGCGACAAGACAGCTATGTACTCACCACCTTTTAGTTTCCGTCCTTGTCCCACAGCGATGGTTTCAAAGGCTTTGCGCCAGTCGGCAACAGCGCCGCATCCGCGTGGATAACGTATTACCCACGGAGAAGCAATGTCTTTGCCTGCCGCCGTGTACATCATTTTCCTCAAATCCAGCTCGTTCATCGGCGCTGCAATGACAAGATTTGGTATCGGACGGAGGAAGGCAAGGTCGTAAGCCCCATGATGTGTCGCACCATCCTCGCCAACAAGTCCTGCACGGTCAAGGCATATCACCACATGAAGTCCTTCTATGGCAACATCGTGTATTATATTATCGTATGCGCGTTGCGAGAAACTGCTATATATATTGCAGAAAGGCAGCATACCTTCTTTTGCCAATCCGGCGGAGAAGGTTACGGCATGACCTTCGGCTATTCCAACATCAAACACACGTTCTGGCATCTCCTTCTGCATGATATTCATCGAACAGCCAGAAGGCATAGCGGGAGTGATACCCACTATCGCAGGATTCTCCTTTGCCAGTTCAAGCAGCGTGTAGCCGAAGACATCCTGATATTTTGTAAGCGACTGTTTGCTGCTTATTCTCTCGCCCGTCTGCGCATCAAACTTCCCGGGCGCATGCCACACGCAAGGGTTTTCCTCGGCAGGCTCATAGCCACAGCCTTTCTTTGTGTGCAGATGCAGCAGGCGCGGACCTTTCATGCCTTTCAACTGACGGAGTATGCGCACTAATTCTATCACATTATGTCCATCGAAAGGTCCGAAATAACGGATATTAAGTCCGTCAAAGATATTCTGTTGTCCGCTAATGGCCGATTTCACGGCATTGCTGAAACGCAGAATCTTGTTTTTTCGTTGCGTGTCAAGATGTCCAGAGTCTCGCATCCAGTTGGAAATCTTGAACTTTATCTTGTTGTAAGTCTTGTTCGTGTTAAGTTGTTTCAGATACTCCTTCATTCCTCCCACACTGTTGTCAATGCTCATATTATTGTCATTGAGAATGATAAGGAGGTTGTTTGGAGTGGATGAAACATTGTTCAGGCCCTCAAAAGCAAGACCGCCGCTCATGGCTCCATCGCCAATAAGAGCGACAACATTTCTTTTTCCCGACGATGACACAGCCACCGACATGCCGAGGGCTGCTGATATTGAGTTTGAGGCATGGCCACAAGTGAAAGTGTCGTATTCACTCTCCTGCGGTGACGGGAAAGGACGCAAGCCGCCAAGCTTGCGGTTGGTGCCGAAAAGTCCTCGTCTGCCAGTAAGCATCTTATGACCATAAGCCTGATGACCTACATCCCAAACGATGCGGTCTTCCGGTGTGTCGAAGACATAGTGCATGGCAACAGTTATCTCCACCACACCAAGACTTGAGGCAAGATGTCCCGGATTTACCGACAACTCCTTGACAATCTGTCCACGGAGTTCGGCACAAAGTTGAGGCAGGTCTTCGACTTTCAATCGCCGAAGATCTGCCGGTAAGTTTATGGTTTCTAATATATTCATTAAAGCAGTGCCATCGTGTCAGTGGCAATCATAAGTTCCTCGTCAGTAGGAATTACGACGACCTTAACCTTAGAGTCTGGAGTTGAGATTACAGCCTCTTCGCCACGAATCTTAGCATTCTTCTCAACATCGAGCTTGATGCCCATATACTCCATGCCAAGACAAACAGCCTCGCGCATAGAAGCCTGGTTCTCACCAACGCCGGCAGTGAACACGAGAACATCGCAACCGCCCATAGCGGCAGCATAAGCGCCCACATACTTCTTAATGCGATAGAAATAAGACTGCTGTGCCACATAAGCTTTCTCCTCGCCCTTAGCGGCAGCTGCCTCTACATCGCGCATATCTGTATAGCCGCAAAGACCGGCAATACCAGACTTCTTGTTGAGGAGGTCAGAAGTAGCGTCTGGATCGAGACCGAGTTTCTTCTGGATAAATGTGATAGCACCACCGTCGATATCGCCGGAACGAGTACCCATCATCACGCCTTCCAGTGGAGTGAGACCCATTGTTGTGTCAACACACTTGCCGTCAACAACAGCAGCGAGAGAGCCGCCATTACCGATGTGCGCAGTAATCATCTTAGAGCCTTCAACAGGTATTCCGAGATATTCAAGGGCGCGGGCAGAAACATAGCGGTGAGATGTTCCGTGGAAACCGTAGCGACGAACGCCATACTTCTCATACAACTCGTAAGGAACAGCATAGAGATAAGCCTTTGCCGGCATTGACTGGTGGAAAGCAGTGTCAAAGACACCTACCTGTGGCAGACCTGGCATAAGTTCCTTAACGGCATTAACACCCTTGAGGTTTGCTGGGTTGTGCAGAGGAGCGAGGTCGTTGCAAGCCTCGAAAGCGGCGAGCACCTCGTCTGTGAGGATAACACTCTTGTTGAACTTCTCTCCGCCATGCACCATACGGTGACCGACAGCATTAATCTCTGAGAGGTCCTTGATGACACCAATCTCAGGGTCAGTAAGGAGTGAGAAGATAAACTTCACACCGGCAGTATGCTCCGGTATGTCGTGCATAATCTGCTTTTTCTCACCATTAGCGAGCTTCACCTTAACGAAAGCACCGTCAAGACCAACACGCTCAGCGCCGCCGGAAGTCATCACAGACTTGTCATCCATATTGTACAGCGCATACTTGATTGAAGATGAACCACAGTTCAGAACTAAGATTTTCATAAAGCCTCACCCCCAGCCCCTCTCCATCAGGAGAGGGGAGTGATATGATTTAGTGGGGGTATTCATATCTTGTTTGTTAATAATTTTTTTAGTTGATAAATCACATTATGCGAATCATATAAAACCTCTTCGTTATCGAAACGAACCACTTGCAGATTATGCTTTTGCATCCACTCTGTTCTTTGCCTGTCCTTGGCCTGTTGTTCTGGCACATCGTGGTAGCCGCCATCAATCTCAACAACTAATTTTTCTGACAAACAGATAAAATCTGCAATATATTCCCCTACAACATGCTGTCTGCGAAATTTGTATGATTTGAAGTTTTTCCTAAGAAGTTGCCACATAGCTTGTTCCGCTTCCGTAGGATTTTTCCTTTGAGCTCTCGCATACTCCTTAAGCAATTCATAGCTTATAGGTTCTGCTGTTTGGTATGCCTCAAAGTTAAACTTTCCCATAAATCGACTTCAATGTTTTAATATCCTTTGAACTTGTGAGGAAAAAACTCCGCACACAAGACATATCATTCCCCTCGCCTGATGGAGAGGGGTTAGGGGTGAGGCTGACTACTTCATCGCCTGGCACGCAGTTATTGCCACCATCTTGTAGATGTCGTCAACAGAGCAGCCGCGGGAAAGGTCGTTTACAGGGCGTGCAATACCTTGGAGGATTGGGCCGAGAGCCTCAGCGTTGCCGAGACGTTCTACAAGCTTGTAGCCGATGTTGCCTACCTCAAGACATGGGAAGACGAGAGTGTTGGCATGACCAGCAATCTCAGAGCCTGGAGCCTTCTTCTCGCCGATTGATGGCACGAGGGCTGCGTCAGCCTGCAGTTCACCGTCAATCTTCAGGTCTGGAGCCATCTCCTTGGCAAGTTTTGTTGCCTCAACAACCTTATCAACTACCTCATGCTTTGCAGAACCCTTGGTAGAGAAGCTCAGCATAGCCACGCGTGGGTCTAAGCCTGCCACACTCTTTGCTGTCTGTGCAGTGCAAACGGCAATCTGTGCAAGCTGGTTAGCATCAGGCATTGGAGTAACAGCAACGTCACCAACAACGAGAATGCCATCCTCACCATACTGAGGAGCCTTGGTGATAAGGAGCATAGCGCCTGAAACACAACTGATGCCCGGAGAGCATTTGATAATCTGGAGAGCAGGACGCAGGGTGTCGCCTGTTGTTGAGAGAGCGCCGGAAATCTGTCCGTCAGCATCGCCCATTTTGATAATCATACATCCGTAGTAGAGAGGGTTCTTCACAAGTTCACGAGCCTTCTCGATAGTAACGCCCTTAGCCTTGCGCAGTTCGTAGAGAGTGGCAGCATATTCCTCAGCCTTCTCGCTTGTCTCAGGGTCGATGAGGGTAGCCTTGTCAATGTTCTTCAGCCCGAGTTTGTCAGCGAGGGCATGAATCTTGTCGATGTTTCCAAGCAAGATCAGGTTTGCGATATCGTCAGCAAGAACCCTGTCTGCTGCTGTCAGAGTGCGCTCCTCTAAAGCCTCAGGGAGCACGATGCGCTGCTTGTTAGCCTTTGCACGCGCGATGATTTGTTCTACTAATCCCATAATTGTTTGTTATTATTTTTGGTGTTTTTGGTATAAGCTGATTTCTTACAGTTGGGTTATATCTGTCCGCAAATACACCCATATTCGGGGCAAAGTTAACAAATATATGTGAAACGCCAAAGAAAATCAATGTTTTTTTGAAAAAAGGAGTTCAAGTTAAGGAGTTAAAGGAGTTACAAGGAGTTCGAGAAGTTCAAGACAATAGCTTTATTACTCTGAAACCTTGAATTGTAGCACATTTTAGTAATG
>JABUUE010000018.1:36768-41835 GCA_021443335.1 Bacteroidaceae bacterium | reverse complement strand
ATCTATCTGATAGAGGAAAGTTCTTTGCAAGCAAAGCGGCAGAGCCGAGCGCATTAGAATGTAGAAGTATTTGGGCTTTATTGTGCTTTACGACTCTATACAGGTATAGCTTCGATACGTGCTTGATGGCGGCCGCCTTCAAATGGAGTGTTAAGGTATTCGTCCATAATAGCTGCTGCCATGTCATTGTCTATGAAACGTCCTGGCATAACCAGCACATTTGCATTGTTGTGTTGGCGGATGAGGTGGGCTATTTCCGGTATCCAGCAAAGACCAGCGCGGATGCTCTGGTGCTTGTTGAGGGTCATGGATATTCCTTCGCCACTGCCGCACATTGCAATGCCTTTTTCTACTTCGCCTTTCTCTATACCCTCTGCAAGTGCATGGCCATAAGTGGCATAGTTGCAAGAGTCTTCAGTGAAAGTGCCGTAGTCCTTGTATTGCAGACCTTTCTCCTCAAGGTATTTCATTACGAATTGCTTGAGGGGAAAAGCTGCGTGATCTGATGCTAAACCTATCATAGCATTGCCTTAACCTGTTCGTAAACATTCTGGGCTGTGTATCCGAGTTTCTCGTCAAGCACCTTGTAAGGAGCGGAGAAACCGAATGACTCAAGTCCCCAAATCTTTGATTCTGGAGCGGCACCAATGAGGAAGCCCTGCAGATTAACAGGGAGACCAGCTGTCATACCGAATACCTTTGCACCAGCAGGAACTACAGACTGCTGATATTCCTTAGACTGGCGACGGAATACACCTTCTGAAGGAACAGATACGATGCGTACCTTAACACCTTCTGCACGAAGAAGTTCTGCACCAGAAACAAGTGTAGATACCTCAGAACCTGATGCTACACAAACAACATCTGGGTTTTCGTCAGAGCCTGCTACAACATAAGCTCCCTTGCGAGCGCCCTCGTAGTCGTTGCCCTCTGGAAGGTCGTTGATGTTCTGACGAGAGAAGATGAGAGCTGTTGGAGTGTCTGTGTTCTCCATAGCCATAGCCCATGCCACTGTTGTCTCCTTAGCCTCTGCAGGACGGAGTACAAGCATAGAGTTCTTGCCAGCATGGTTCTGCAGTTTCTCCATAAGGCGAATCTGTGCCTCCTGCTCAACAGGCTCGTGAGTAGGACCGTCTTCACCTACGCGGAATGCGTCGTGAGTCCAGATGAACTTAACAGGAAGTTGCATAAGAGCAGCCATACGTACTGCAGGCTTCATGTAGTCTGAGAATACGAAGAATGTACCGCAAGCAGGGATAACGCCTCCGTGGAGAGCCATACCGATGCAGCAGCATGCCATAGTGAGCTCGGCAACACCTGCCTGGAAGAATGCGCCAGAGAAGTCGTCCTTCTTGAGGTCGTGTGTCTTCTTGAGGAAGCCGTCAGTCTTATCTGAGTTAGAGAGGTCGGCAGAAGCGCAAATCATGTTTGGCACTTGCTCTGCGAGGGCAGATAGACAAGCGGCAGAAGCAGAACGAGTAGCGTCGTTAGCTTTCTGTTGTACCTTTGACCAGTCAATTTCTGGCGCTTTGTTAGCGAACCAGTCTGCCTGCTGTGCTGCCTTCTCTGGATTAGCGTCAGCCCAAGCCTTCTCTTCTGCATAGCGCTCTGCGCAGATGCCCTCAAGCTCCTTTGCGCGGTTGGCGTAAAGCTCTTTAACGTCGTCGAAAATCTGGAATGGATTTTCTGGGTCGCCACCGAGGTTCTTAACAGTGTTTACATAAGCGTCGCCACCGAGAGGAGCACCGTGAGTCTTACAGTTTGCCTCGTAAGAAGTTCCGTCTGCCTTGCGAGCGCCCTTACCCATGATACACTTACCGATGATGAGTGACGGCTTGCCTTGAACAGCCTTTGCTTGTTCGATAGCTGCGCGAATCTGTTCTGCGTCGTTGCCGTTAATCTCGATTACTTCCCAACCGAAAGCACGATACTTGGCAGCTGTGTCCTCGTTCATCACGTCCTTAGTCTCTGTAGAGAGCTGAATGTCGTTAGAGTCGTAGAACATGATGAGGTTGTCAAGGCCGAGAACAGAAGCGATACGAGCACCGCCCTGTGAAATCTCTTCCTGGATACCACCGTCTGAGATGTAAGCATAGATGGTTTCCTTGGCGAATGTAGGGTTGCCTGTGTGAGCGGCAAGGAATTTCGCTGCGATGGCAGCACCGATAGCATATACATGTCCCTGTCCAAGAGGACCAGAAGTGTTCTCAATACCACGAGCTACCTCAAACTCTGGGTGACCTGTTGTTGGAGAACCCCACTGACGGAGCTGAGCGAGCTCGTCAAGAGTGAACTTGCCAGCAAGTGTGAGTTGTGAGTAGAGCATAGGAGCCATGTGGCCTGGGTCAAGGAAGAAACGGTCGCGACCTACCCATTCCGGGTTCTTTGGGTCGTAGTTAAGATACTCTGAATAAAGTACATTGATGAAGTCAGCTCCACCCATAGCACCACCAGGGTGTCCTGACTTTGCCTTTTCTACTGCGCTTGCTGCTAAGATACGAATGTTGTCAGCAGCATGATTTAAAACAGAAATTGGATTTTTCATATAATGTTGTTTAAAGTTTTTCGATTATTTCTTGTTCAACACAGCGGCCTGTTCGATAGGAAGGCACGCTTTGTAGTTTTCGATATACTTGTTGAACCCTTCAACATCTTCAGGTGTTGGAGCGATTTCTGTGCCTGTATTGCCGGCGAAGACAACCTTGTCGAGGTAATCAGAGAGATTAAGACCCTTTGGATTGTTCACAAGATAGCCTGCAAGGAGAGCTATTCCCCATGCACCGCCTTCTCCTGCAGTCTCCATAACAGAGATTGGGGAGTTGAGGGCAGCTGCCAGTACGCGCTGACCAACACCAGGAGTCTTGAAGAGTCCGCCGTGACCAGTGATGCGATCTACCTTCACCTGTTCCTCTTTAAAGAGAACATCATTGCCAAGTTTCAGTACAGCAACAGTAGCGTAGAGGTTTGTACGGATGAAGTTTGCGAGGTTGAACTTATCATTTGCTGAACGAACGATGAGAGGACGACCTTCTGCAAGACCTGTTACAGGCTCGCCAGAGATGTAGTTGTATGCCATTACACCACCGCAGTCAGGGTCTCCCTTAAGCGCGTTGTTGTAGAGTTTGCCATAAACTTCGTTCATGTCAACAGGCACGCCAAGCAGTTCCTGATATTCCTTGAAAAGTTTTACCCATGCGTTGATGTCTGATGTGCAGTTGTTGCAGTGAACCATCGCTACGAGAGAGCCGTCAGGAGTGGTTACCATGTCAATCATCTCGTTAGGCTTTGATAGGTCTTTCTCAAGTACAATCATAGAGAATGATGATGTTCCGGCAGATACATTACCAGTGCGTTGCTTAACGGCATTGGTTGCTGTCATACCAGTTCCTGCGTCACCTTCTGGAGGACAGAGAGGACAACCAGGCTTCAGATGACCAGAAATGTCAAGACGCTCTGCGCCATGAGCTGTGAGCACACCTGCATCTTCTCCTGCTACGAGACATTTTGGAAGGATGTCTTCAAGTTTCCAATTGTAGCCCTTTGGAGCAATGAGATTGTTGAACTTGGCAATCATTTCCGCATTGTAATTCTTTGTCTCAGGGTCAACAGGAATCATACCTGAAGCGTCACCGATACCGAGAACCTTCTCGCCTGTCAATCGCCAGTGGATATAGCCTGCGAGTGTTGTGAAGTATGTTATATCCTTAACATGGTCACAATCCTCAAGAATACATTGGTATAGGTGGGAGATAGACCAGCGGAGAGGGATGTTGTAGTTGAAAAGTTTTGACAGTTCGGCAGCAGCGGCACCAGTGTTTGTGTTACGCCATGTACGGAAAGGCACAAGAATCTTCTCGTCCTTACCAAATGCCATATATCCGTGCATCATTGCCGAGATACCGATGGAGGCAAGTTTCTCTATCTCGCAGTCATACTCTTTGATTACATTCTTGCGAAGGTCAGCATAGCAGTCCTGAAGACCATACCAGATGCGGTCAATCTGATATGTCCATAAGCCATCAACGAACTGGTTCTCCCATTCGTGGGAGCCTTGTGCTATTGGCTTGTTCTCATCGTCAATGAGGACAGCCTTGATACGGGTAGAGCCAAACTCGATACCGAGAATGGCTTTACCTGCTTGTATTAATTCTTTTGTCGTCATAATAACATTTACCATTACTTAAGGCTCTTATTCATCCAGTAATAAACTTCATTGTTGCGGAGCTGCTGCTTGAAGCCTTCGGTAGTAGTGTTTTTGTCAATGCTGATGCACTCTACGCCGAGAATCTCTGCGAAGTCAGCCCAATACTCAGCTGTGATGTCGTAAGAGAATGCGCTGTGGTGAGTACCACCGGCGAGAATCCATGCTCCTGCGCCCACCTCGAATGATGGCTGTGGCACCCAGAGAGCAGAAGCAACAGGCAGCTTAGGCATCGCCTTTGGCTCGATACACTCTACCTCGCTTGTGATGATACGGAAGCGATTGCCGAGGTCAACGATAGTTGCCTTCACACCTGGGCCTGTCTTTGATGTGAATACAAGGCGTCCAGTCTGCTGCTTACGGATACCGATGCCGAGGAAGTGAACCTCAAGTTTTGGCTTGTCGCTTGCGATGAGCGGACAAACCTCGAGCATGTGAGACTGCAGAGCTGATGTCTGTGTTGCCTCAAAGTTGAGAGTGTAATCCTCAAGGAAAGAGTTGCCCTTAGGCATACCCTGAGACATTACCCAAAGGATACGGCAGAGACAAGCTGTCTTCCAGTCGCCTTCAGCGCCGAAACCGATACCCTCAGCCATAAGACGCTGTGTTGCAAGACCTGGAATCTGGTCGAAACCTACGAAGTTTGGATCGTCGATGTCTGCGTCGCCAAGGTCATCGAAGTTGCTTGTAAATGCTGTTGCGCCTTCGTCCTCAAGCACACGGCGGATGGCAATCTCTGCCTTTGCATCATTCTTCACCTTCTCCCAATACACCTCTTCGCCGCTCTCGTCAATCTTGATTGTGTAAGCCTTCTTGTATTCCTCTACAAGAGCATCAGCCTCTTCGTCAGTTACCTTCTTGAAGTA
>JABUUE010000018.1:28347-36029 GCA_021443335.1 Bacteroidaceae bacterium | reverse complement strand
AAGATGCCAATAAAAAACTCAAAATGACCAAGCCATATATAAACCCATTAATGATTTAATTTGTGGGAACTAATTTATAGAACCCACCTTTAATGAATATCTTTAAGTTTGGAAGTTCAAGAAGTTGCGTCATGAACTCCTTGGACTCCTTTTTAATGTTGCTGTCCTGGTTGTCCGTAATATGCGTTAGGACCATGCTTGCGTGAGAAATGCTTTTCGATAAGCAGAGGGTTCATTGTTGTGTCTGGATTCAACGTGAATGAGATGTAAGCCATCTTCGCGCACTGCTCCATAACGACGGCGTTATAGACAGCGTTGTCTGGAGATGTGCCCCATGAGAAAGGACCGTGGTTCTTCACGAGAACGCCTGGTGAGTGCATAGGGTTGATGTTTCCTTCTACAAAGCGGTTGACGATTACAGTACCTGTTTCTTTCTCATATTCAGGCATCATGTCTTCTGTCATTGCTGCTGTGCAAGGTATCTCATCGTGGAAATAGTCTGCGTGGGTTGTTCCTATATTAGGAATGTCCATGCCTGCTTGTGCCCATGCTGTTGCGTAGGTAGAGTGTGTGTGGACAATGCCCATGACTTCTGGGAATGCTCTATATATAACAAGGTGTGTAGGGGTGTCAGAAGAAGGGTTGAGGTTGCCTTCAACCACTTTTCCTGTTTGCAGGTCAACGACTACCATGTCCTCAGCCTTCATCTCATCGTAACTTACTCCTGAAGGCTTGATAACGACAAGTCCTTTCTCGCGGTCTATGCCGCTGACATTACCCCAAGTGAAAATCACGAGGTTGTGCTTTACAAGGTCAAGATTAGCCTTGAAAACTTTTTGTTTCAGTTCTTCTAACATATTTTAGGAATTTAAGGTTTGTATTATTGTTTATAATGATTTTGGGTGGGTTCGATACGAGGGAACTTTCCTATATTAGATAGATAATGATGTCAGTGACTGAAAGGAACTAACTAATTTATAGCACCCATCTATAGTTTGGCTTCAAAAACGGCTTTGTCTAAGTAGTAAAGGGCTGCGCCGCGTTTTGAAGTCTGCTTGTCAATCAATCCAGACTGCTTGATGTAGTCCATTTGCTTTATGCGTTTGCGGAAATTGCGTTTGTCAAGTTCCGTGTCGAGTATTGCCTCGTAAACATTCTGCAATTGCGTGAGTGTGAACATTTCTGGTAGTAGGCTGAATGTCAACGGCTCATAGCTTATGCGTCTGCGAAGCATTTTTATTGCTTGGGAAATCATCTTCCCATGGTCTGCAAACATTGGCGGAATATCGGTTATATCCACCCATTCGAGTTTATGTTGTTCCAGGAGTTCCCGGTGATAATCTTTCACATTAATTAATACGGCGTACGCTACAGAAATGACACGCTCGCCCTCGGCACGGTTAAGTTCACCAAACGTTCCTACCTGTGCCATATATGTTGTCTGGATACTGGTCAGCTCAGACAATACTCTCGCTGCGGCATCGTCAAGACTTTCGTCAGCTCCGACAAAGCCGCCGTAAAGAGCCCATTGACCTTTACCGGGCTCAATCTTTCTTCTTCCAATAAGTAGTTTTAGTTTCTTGTCGTCAAAGCCAAAGACTATACAATCTACAGAGACATGTACTTTGGCGTGTTGTGTGTAGAATTCTGGCATAAGATTTTATTTTGTAGTGGGCGGTTTTTCTTTCCGCCCACTACATTAATTATATTATTGTCGTTTTTAAGGTTTTTAGGTTATGAGGTTTTATTGTTTTTAATGATCCATATAACCTCATAACCTATAACCCTAAACCTTCTTCGTATTACCACAAGAAGAGATAAAGTGCTGTAAGAAGTGCAATTACGATAACCGCACCAATGTTGAATACACTATCTGTTTTGAAGATTTTGAGGTCGATAGCAACGAGCTTCTTGTCCTGAACAGTATCGAGAGCGTTAGAACGGAGGTAGTAAGCTATTGTTCCTGTTATTGCTGCAAAGAATACCATAGCACCTTCCATTCCGTAGATGTGGAGAGTGTCGTGGAAGAATGCTGCAATGAAGAGAACGAATGAAACTGCTGCAACGACAAACATGATGTTGCTCCAGAAGAGCTGCTGCTTGATGTCGCCTTCGCTAAGTTCGTCAGCCTTCTCAACATCCTTGTTCATAAGAGATATTCCCACGAAGAGGATAACGAGTGTGATGAACACAACGCCTGAACGTACGAGGAATGGCATCTCTGGGAATGCGAACTTATAGATGATAGAGAATGCAAATGTACCGATTGCGGCAACAACGGCTGCTGTACCTGAGGCGCGCTTCCAAAGAAGACCAAGACCGAAGATTACAACAACACCTGGATAAACGAATGCTGAGTATTCCTGAATGAACTGGAATGCCTGGTCGATACCGCCCATGAGTGGATAGACAGCGATGAGCGCGATGATGAGCGCGCAAACAGATGTAAGACGACCAACGCTAACGAGCTTCTTCTCACTTGCATTCTTCTCAATGAACTGCTTGTAGATATCCATTGTGAAGAGTGTAGATGTTGAGTTGAACATTGAAGCGAGAGAAGAGATTACTGCAGCAGCAAGGGCAGCGAATGAGAGACCTTTAACGAATACTGGAGTGAAGTTACGGATGAGGTAAGGATAAGCGTCGTCAGAACGGCCAATCTCACCTGCAAGGTCAGGCAGTTTCTCAAGAACGGGAACACCGTTAACATCACCGTTCATGATGAAGAAAGCACAAACACCAGGGATACATACGATGAATGGAATCAAAATCTTAAGGATAGCTGCAAATACCATACCTTTCTTTGCCTCAGCAAGAGATTTTGCAGCAAGACCTTTCTGGATGATGTACTGGTTGAAGCCCCAGTAACCGAGGTTTGTAAGCCAGAGAGCACCGAATACGAGAACAAGACCTGGGTTAGTGAAGAATGGGTCTTCCTTCTGAACAATATTGCCAGCAGCGTCAGCAACACCATTGATAACTGGGTATAGCTCTTCGTTTCGGGTAACAATCAGGTTGAAGTGTTTGTCGCCCTCCTGGCCGAGACACCAGCTATAGATGTTTCCTAATGCTTCCAAAGCGCCGCAACCCCAAACTTCTGCACCAATTACAGAAAGAGCTGCGTAAGCTGTGATAAGACCACCACCAACGAGGAATGTAACCTGCATAACGTCTGTCCATGCTACAGAAGCAAGACCACCGTAGATTGAATATACACCAGCGATGACGAAGAGGAAGAGGATAATGCAGATGCGCACTTGGTCAACATCCATTCCTGCGATATTGATAATCATGTCTGTTGGCAGACCGAGAATCTGCTGGATAGCGAGAGCGCCAAGCCATGCCACAGATGTGAGGTTTACGAATACATAGAGGAAAAGCCAGAGAATAGAGAAAGCAAGTCCTACACCCCAGTTGTAACGCTCGCGGAGGAACTGTGGGATAGTGAAGATTTTCTTTTCAATCATCAGAGGCAAGAGGAACTTACCTACAACAAGCAGAGTAGCAGCAGCCATAAGCTCATAAGCGGCCTGTGCGATACCAGATGCGAAAGCAGAACCAGACATGCCGATGAACTGCTCTGCAGAGATGTTGGCGGCGATAAGTGATGCACCTACTGCCCACCAAGTCAATGTGTTACCAGCGAGGAAGTAGTCGGTAGAACTCTTCTCTTCGCCTTTCTTGCCTCGGCTCAGGAAGATACCGAGGCCCACAAGAAGTACGATGTAAGCTCCAAACACAACGTAGTCAACCGTTGCGAAGCCATTGTTTTGTAATGATTCTAAAACACCCATTTGTTATTATTGTTTTTGGTTAATTTTCGATATAAGGAGTTGCATGGAGTTCAAGGAGTTCTTTGCTTGCAAAGAACTCCTTGCAACTTTCCTCTATCAGATAGACAATGATGTCACTGACTGAAAGGAAGTAACTTTCCTCTATCAGATAGATAATGATGTCACTGACTGAAAGGAGGGACTCGGCTCTGCCGCTTTGCTTGCAAAGAACTCCTTGAACTTCTTGAACTCCGTAATTTCCCACCTATTTGATAGAGAACTTGTAAGCAGCGTGGCTGTAGTATTTCTCGCCTGGCTTAACGACTGCTGATGGCCAATCCTTGACATTTGGAGAGTTAGGATATTTCTGGCTTTCAAGACATACGCTTACGTGTGGAGGATATTTCTTTCCACCCTTGCAAACGAGGTCTTTGTTCTCACCTTGGAAGTTACCGGTATAGCACTGAACGCCAGGCTCGTTGGTGAACATTTCCATGAAGATGCCTGTCTTTGGAGAATAGAGCGATGCGCAAACAACAGTGTCGTCACCCTTACCGTCTTTGTAAGTGTTCAAGCACCAGTTGTGGTCATAGCCAATGCCGTTGCTGTTCTTCATCTGCTCGAACTTTGCGTTCACGATAGAGTCAGCGATAGCGTGAGGAGTGCGGAAATCCATTGGAGTGCCTTCTACAGAAGCAATCTCGCCTGTTGGGATGTATGCGTTAGTGGCTGGTGTCCAGTTGTCTGCATTGAGGTAGAGCACCATGTCTGTTCCCACGTTCTCTGGGTCACCGTTGAGGTTGTAGTAGTTGTGGTTTGTCATGTTGATGACAGTTTCCTTGTCTGTCTCAGCCTCCCAAACGATGTCAAGAGTGTTGTCGTCTGTGATGGTGTATGTAGTGTAAGCCACAACATTTCCTGGGAAACCGTTCTCGCCGTCAGCAGCCTCGAGCTTCATCTTCAGAGTGTTGTCAGTTGCTTCAACAACTTCAAGCACTTTGTGCATCCAACCAGAGTTGCCACCACCGTGCAGACAGTTAGGACCGTCGTTTGCCTTCAGGTTATAGACTGTGTCGTTGAGAGTGAACTTAGCCTCAGCTATACGGTTGGCGTAACGTCCTACTGATGAACCGTAATCACTTGGAGAGTTAACTGTGTCTGCATACTGAGCGATATTGTCGTAACCGAGTACCACATCTGTTGGCTTGCCGTCCTTGTCAGGAACAACGAGCGATACAACACGACCGCCGTAGTTTGTGATGCACACCTCCATGCCCTTGTCATTTTTCAATGTGTAGAGCTTTACAGTGTCTCCGTTAACGATTGTGTCAAACTTTGCTGGGTCAAGTCCTGACACTGTAAGACTGCCAGTCTGACTGGCATTGTTGCATGCTGTTATAGCAAGAACAGCTGCAATTGCGAATAATAATTTTTTCATTATAGGTTAGTTTGATTTATTAACTCCTTGGATTTATCTTACATTACTGTATCTTCCTTGCTCCGTCGCCGATTTCAACATCGTATGTGATGAGCTCGCGGTTGAACTTGTTCTTGTATTCTTCTTTTGCCTTTGCTACAAAAGCGTCTTTCAGTTCGTTCTTCACGAGGTTTATTGTGCAACCTCCGAAGCCGCCGCCCATGATGCGGCAACCTGTTACGCCACAGCTTTTTGCTATGTCTGCGAGGAAGTCAATCTCTTCGCATGAAACCTCATAGTCTTTGCTCAGTCCTTCGTGAGTCTCGTACATCTTCTGTCCAACAGTCTCAAAATCACCTGCTTTGAGTGCTTCGCAGACAGCCATCACGCGCTCTTTCTCCCCGAGAACATAAACGGCACGCTTGTAGTCGATAGCGTCAATCTCGTCCTTCTTTGCCTCAAGCATTGCGAAGTCAGCGTCGCGGAGTGACTCCACACCAAGAATCTTTGATACTGTCTCGCAGCTCTGGCGACGCTGGTTGTATGCGTTGCCCTCTTCGGAAGCGAAGCTGTGCTTTACGCCTGAGTTGCAGAGAACGAGTGAGTAGGTGTCGGTCTCGAAAGGCATGTATTCAAATTCGCGGGAGCGGCAGTCGAGGCGCATCACTTTGCCTTTCTGGCCAAAGCAGCTTGCGAACTGGTCCATGATACCGCAGTTCATGCCGAGATAGATGTGCTCTGTTGCCTGTCCGATAAGGGCGAGGTCCCATTGGCTTACAGCATTCTCGCCACCAAAGATGTCGTTCAGGGCGTAGCCGAAGCAACTCTCAAGGGCTGCGGAAGAGGACATTCCTGCACCGAGAGGTACATCGCCTGCGAAAGTGGCGTTGAAACCTTCTACCTTAACTCCTTTCTTCTGGAGTTCACGCATAACGCCGAAAATGTAGCGTGCCCATGTTGCTTTCGGACCGTTCTCGCTGTCAATAGGGAATTCAACTCTGTCTTTCAAGTCAATGGAGTAGAGCTGTACGGTCTTTGTTCCGTTAGGACGGATTTCGCACATGATGCCGTTTGATACAGCGCCGGGAAGCACGAAGCCGTTATTGTAGTCTGTATGTTCTCCGATGATGTTTATTCTGCCGGGAGCGGCGTAGATGCTACCTGTCTTGCCATCAAAATGCTTGATGAAGCGTGAACGAACGAATTCTATGTCTTTCATATCTGTGGTTGGTTTATTATTTTATTACTCCAAACTTATACACTGTCTTTTGCTTGTACTGCTCGCCTGGGCGAAGTATTACTGATGGGAAATAGTTCTTGTTAGGAGTGTCCGGGAAGTGTTGTGTCTCAAGGCAGACAGCGCTGCGGCGAGGATATGTTGCGCCTTCTGGACCTGTAATGTCCTTCTCCCAGTTGTCTGAGTAGAGCTGGCATCCTGGCTCTGTGGTGTAAACATCCATTGTTCTTCCGCTAACAGGCTCTGTTATACGTGCTGCGAATGAGAGCTCGCCTTCCTCACGTTTGTTGAGCACGAAGCAGTGGTCGTAGCCGTTACCGTTCTTTATCTGCTCGTTGTCGGCGTCGATGTCCTGACCGATAGTCTTTGGAGTTCGGAAATCGAATGGAGTGCCATCGACCTTAAGGATTTCTCCTGTAGGAATACACTCGCTGTCAACAGGGAGATAGAAGTCTGCGTTCATCTCGCAAATCTGGTTCTCGATGGTTGCTGTAGGATTGCTGATGCCTCCGAGTGAAAAATATCCGTGGCTTGTGAGGTTAATGATTGTCTTCTTGTTTGTTGCTGCGAGATATTCGATAGACAATTCGTTCTCGTCGGTCAGCGTGTATATCACTGTTACCTTTACTTCGCCAGTGAAGCCTTCTTCGCCGTATGAAGATGTGTAGTTGAGCACAAGTGTCTGCTCGTTCATCATAAGAGCGTTCCATACACGCTTGTTGAAGCCCTTGATGCCGCCATGGAGCGTGTTCTCTCCTTCGTTCTGAGGCAGCTGGTAGAGCTTGCCGTTAAGATAGAACTTGCCGCCCTTGATACGGTTGCCGAAGCGACCGATGATTGTTGAGAGGAACTTCTGTGAACTGTTCTCTATCGCCTTTATGCTGTCGTGACCGGAGATGACATTAGCGTAATTGCCGTCCTTGTCAGGAACCATTATCGCAATAATTGCCGCACCATAATTGGTGATGGCAACAGTCATTCCGTTAGAGTTTGTCAGTGTGTAAAGGTCTGTTTGCTTGCCGTCAATCTTTGATTGAAAAGCCTCTCTTGTTATTCCAGGTATCATGTTATAATAATTTTTAGTTACACTCTTTTTGCATAAGATTTGGAAGACTACTCTTGTGCAAGGATAATACGGGGGCAAAGTTACAAATAATTACATTAAAAGAAAAGAAATATCAAGTATTTTTTCTTGCTTTGTTAAATATTGCATTTTTATTGTAAAAAAAAGCAAAAGGGACGGAAATTTCCGTCC
>JABUUE010000018.1:6821-28316 GCA_021443335.1 Bacteroidaceae bacterium | reverse complement strand
TTCTCGGAGTTCTCGGAGCTTTTCGAAATCTCGAAGTCTCGAAGTCTCGAAATCTCGAAACCTCGAAGTTCCAAAATCTCGAAGCTGTCTTGAACTTCTTGTTTCTTACTTTGCGTAGAGAGCAACGAGTGTCTCGTACTTCTCCTGCTGTCCAGAAGTGAGCTTTGGCTCATCAACCTTCTTGCCGTACTCGTAAGCCTGCTCAAGAGTGAGCTTGCCGTCCTCGAAGTCCTTACCGATGCCGCCGTCGAATGAGGCGTAACGAGCCTTCTTCATAGCGCAGTACTCGCTGTTCTCGATGATGTCAGCAGCGTTCAGGAGAGCGCGTGCGCAAGCATCCATACCGCTGATATGTGCGATGATAATATCCTCAAGGTCAGTAGAGTTACGACGAGTCTTAGCGTCAAAGTTTGTACCGCCATTGCCGAGACCGCCACCACGGATGATTTCCAACCATGCCTGAGTCAGCTCATAGTTGTCAATTGGGAACTGGTCAGTGTCCCAACCGTTCTGGTAGTCACCACGGTTTGCGTCGAGAGAGCCGAGCATGCCAGCGTCAACAGCACATGCGATTTCGTGCTCGAATGTGTGACCTGCGAGAGTAGCGTGGTTAACCTCGATGTTAACCTTGAAGTCCTTGTCAAGACCATGTGCTCTGAGGAAGCCGATAACGGTTTCTGTGTCAACGTCATACTGGTGCTTTGAAGGCTCCATTGGCTTTGGCTCGATGAGGAAAGTGCCTGTGAAACCCTTTGAGCGAGCGTAGTCGCGTGCCATTGTCAGCATAGTTGCCATGTGCTCCTTCTCGCGCTTCTGGTCTGTGTTGAGAAGGCTCATGTAACCTTCACGACCGCCCCAGAATACGTAGTTCTGACCGCCGAGCTCGATAGTTGCGTCGATAGCGTTCTTTATCTGAACGATAGCGCGTGCTACAACGTCGAAGTCTGGGTTAGTAGAAGCACCGTTCATATAGCGCTTGTTGCCGAATACGTTTGCTGTACCCCAGAGGTTCTTGATGTTTGTGCCCTGCATCTTCTCCTTGATGTAAGCAACAACAGCCTTCAGGTTTGCCTCATATTCCTCAACATTTGCGCCCTCAGAAACGAGGTCAATATCGTGGAAGCAGAAATATTCGATACCAAGCTTATCCATGATTTCGAAACCTGCGTCAACCTTCTGCTTTGCGATTTCTACAGCGTCAGCACCCTTGTTCCATGGGAATGCCTTTGTTGTGCCGCCGAACTGGTCGCCACCTTCTGCACAGAGAGTGTGCCACCATGCCATAGCGAACTTCAACCATTCTTTCATTGGCTTGCCCATTACCATGCGCTCTGGCTCATAGTAGTGGAATGCCATTACATTTTTGCTTTCTGGTCCCTCGAATGGGATCTTTCCAATCTGTGGAAAATACTCTTTTGCCATTTGTTTATTGTTTTTTGAGGTTAATATTTTTTGAAAAATCTTATGTTGAGTAGTTCAAGGTGGACTCCTTGGACTCCTTGTTAGATACTCGCTTCCAACTTCTTCTTCCACTGTTCGTAAGCCGCAAGGTATTCAGCCTGTTTCTTAGTGTCAGGCTCTATAGTGCCAAGCTTCTTCAGTGTTGCGAAGGCTTCGTTGTTGTCCTTGTATATTCCTGCGCCTATACCTGCGCCTTTTGCCGCTCCTACAGAACCGTCTGTCTCCATCAGTTCTATTGTCGCGCCTGATACGCTGGCGAGAGTGTTGCGGAAAATGTCTGAAAGGAACATGTTTGCTTTGCCGGCGTGAATCTTGGAGATGTCCATGCCCATATCACGCATAATCTCCATGCCGTAGCAGAATGAGAAGACTATGCCTTCTTGGGCTGCACGCATCATGTGTGCCTTTGAGTGCTTGTTGAAGTTGATACCGTGGATAGAGCAGCCTATCTCTTTGTTCTCTAATACGCGCTCAGCGCCATTGCCGAAAGGTATTATGCATACTCCCTCAGAACCGATAGGCACATTCGCCATCATGTCGTTCATCTCTGGGTATGAGATGCCTTCAGGAGCCACGTTGCGACGAATCCATGCATTGAGGATGCCTGTTCCGTTGATGCAGAGGAGCACGCCGAGACGCTCCAACTCTTTTGTATAGTTCACGTGCGCAAACGTGTTCACGCGCGATTTCTTGTCATAGTTTACTTCGCCAAGCACACCATAAACAACTCCTGATGTACCTGCTGTGGCTGCTATCTCTCCTGGGTTGAACACATTGAGTGACAGTGCGTTGTTCGGCTGGTCACCAGCTCTGTATGAGATAGGTGTGCCTTCCTTCAGGCCGAGTTCTGCTGCTGCCTCTTTCGATACATAGCACTGCTCAGAGAATGTTGGAACTATTGTCGGAATTACTTTCTCGTCAAATCCGTAATAGTCCAAAAGGAACTTTGCTGGAGACTTCTCCTTGAAGTCCCAGAACATACCCTCAGAAAGTCCGCTGATGGTAGTGTTTACCTCGCCTGAAAGCATCATCGCGAGATAATCGCCCGGAAGCATTATCTTGTCAACTTCAGCAAAAACGTTAGGTTCGTTGGCCTTCACCCATGCGAGTTTTGCGGCGGTGAAGTTTCCTGGTGAGTTCAGCAGGTGTGAAAGACACTGCTCTGCGCCAAGCTCGTTGAACGCTTTGTCGCCATAAGGCACGGCACGCGAGTCGCACCATATTATTGATGGGCGCAGTACGTTCTTGTCCTTGTCAATGCAGACGAGGCCGTGCATCTGGTATGAGATGCCGATAGCCTTGATGTCTTCGCCTTTGACATTGGCGTCAGCCATTATTTTCTTAACTGATTGCTTTGCGTATTCCCACCATGTGTGTGGTTCTTGTTCTGCAAATCCTGGCTGAACGGCTATGATAGTTGCTTCTTTTTCAGGGAAAAAGGCGGTTGCTGCCATAGCGCCAGTCTCAACATTCACAAGTGATGCCTTCACAGAAGATGTGCCGACATCAAAACCGAGGAGATATTGATTCATTTTAGGTTACCTTGTTTTTTTGATAATGTAGCTAATGTTGTATTTGGGTACAAAGTTATAAATTTATGTTTTTCCTTAAAAATATATAAGGTGAAATTAAGAAAAATTTTGGTATTTTTCACAAACACTTTGCTTTTTGTTGCCGAAATGCGCAAAGTTTCTCTCGTTATTGTTGGCATTAATCAACAATTTCACTAATAATGTCTATGATGTCATCAAATTCAAAACCTCTTGATATTGCAAATCTTATCAGTTTTTGCTTCCTTTTGTATTTGTCTTTCTCGTTTCGCAGCGAGTGGTTTTTCTCGGTAAGCAGGGTGCGCAGAATGTCTGACGTGTCTTCCTCTTCTTCCATTTCGTCTATGGCTGCCTCTATTATATCGTCGTCAATACCTTTGCGACGCAGCATCATATATATCTTTCTTGTGCCCCACCGATTGTATTGCGTCTTGTCCTTAACATATGCCTTAGCATATCTTTCCTCGTCGATGAAGCTATATTTAATTAATGTGTCTATAATAGAAGGACGCTCATCCTCTGGAATCTTCCAAAGGATGAGTTTTTTTTTTGCGTCCTGCCTGCACATTTCTTTGCGTGCGCACAGTGCCGACAGGCGTTTTAAGGCATCTGATACAGGTTCTCCCATTTCACATTCCATTTACCGTCTTTGGGGAATCCGGGGTTCTTTTCTTTGCATCCGTCCCATCCGGCACACATCAGGGCTACAGCGGTGAGCAGTCCGCCATTGCCTGGCAGATAGCATCTTAGGCGCTGGTCCTGGTAGTTGTGGCCGTTAGGCAGGTAGGTGTTTGTGCGTTTCTGCATAAGGAGTGCGTCAACAGCCTTGTCAGGCATTCCAAGTCTTGCGGCGCACATGGCTGTCATCGGATGGTCCCAGCCCCAAGTCTTGTCCCAGTGCCAGTTGTCCCATATCCACTCGAAGGTGTTTCTCATAATGTCTTTGTTCACAAGACGACTGTCGGGCAGTATGCCAATCGCGCCGAGAACAGCCATGTGGTCCGATGTGAAACGCTCGTTGGTGTATGTGTCGTATGCGTTTTCTGAGGCAAGATAGAGGGAGTCTGTGCCGGCATTGTCGTCAGAGATGGCCTTCAGTGGTGACAGGTGGTTTATGATGTCGTCCCATTTCTCGTTTCGTGGCAGTCCGCGCTCCTCAAGGTCTTTCTGTGCAAGTTCAAGGGCGAACTTCCAGTAAGCCACCTCGAACGGAGGATTTACGGTCTCCGATGCCTTGAGTGTCTCTTGCGCCGCTATCACACCTTTGAGGACATAGCGATATTTGCCACCTTTGAGCTCCTCTTTTGTCGCGAAGTCGCCCATGAATTCTGCGGTCTTTTGTATGAGGTCAGACATTTTCTCTGGCGTAGAGTAGTTCTTGAACTGGCTCATGTCCATGCCTTTAGCTTTTGCTGTGCGGCGCATGAGTTCTGCAAGATATATGTAGTGTGGCTGTTGCCAGATGAGGAAACTGCCCACCTTCGATGGCGCCTCTGTGGCTGATGGGTCTGTCATCTTCATCCAGCGTATGCCCTTAAAGCCTTGCCTTTCAGCTATCTCTTTTGCTATCGGCTCTGCTTGTTCGTACCATTTCAAGGTCTTCGCTAATTTCTTCGGATGGTTGTATAATGGCAACCATGACTGATGCCACCATATCATTTCAAGATGATATTTGCCGAACCAGGAGTTGTATGTCAGTCCTGTTTCCTGTGGAGGGGTGTCGCCGGCGCATTGTGTGGCAAGAAGCCATTCGGAGAGCATCACGCGACGCTCCAATTCTTTGGCGCGTGGGTCTTTGCAGTCAGAGAAATCTACAACACCTGTGTTTGCCCAGAACTTGTTCCATACGTCTGTTGATTTCGCCTCAATGGTCTTGTAGTCTGCCTTTTGACCATTGTTTGCGCCAAACTGTTTCTGGTCGTGTATGTATTCTACGCTAAACTCCCACTCGTTGCTCTTTGGCGTGAGAGTGAAGTAGTTGGCGCTGACCTCCTTGAATTCTGCCTTGCCCTGCCAGCGCACCTCAACCCAGTATTTCGTGCCGTCGATGGTGCGCTCGAGGATGATACTTGAACCTTCGGCGTTGTTCCTCTCAAGGAATATCTTTGTTGAGTGCTTGTCGTTGGCGTTCCAGTCGCACGCGTCATCGCTGTGGCCACCTGTGGGGTATGGGAAACGGATGCAGACAGGTGTCCGTGCCTTATTTATTATATGTGTAGCTATCTGGTCAGCCTTCGGGTTGCAAACCGTTGTTACGGCATAGTCTGCTCCAGCGTAACGGAACTTGCTCGACAGCACTCCGTTCATCATATCCAACGTCTGGTCTATGTCGGTAAGCAGTCCGCCTGCCGTCAGGTCTATGTTACCGGCTTTTGCCACCACGCCCTTGCCGTCGTTTGTGGCCTCGCCAGGACCAACCATCTCCTCAACACTTGTTTTCACGCTCTTCATGCCGCGGCTTCTCCATGGTTTTTGGGGGAAGTCGAAGCCTACGACACCGAGATGCAGACGGTGGGGATTGGCGCGGAAATAGTTTGCCGCGTCGTTCTTTCGCGACAGACGGTCTTGCTCAGCCTGCGGAGCGCTCTTGTCAACCTTGAACTGTGTGGCATACAACTCCTTATGACCGTGGCCGAAGTCATACTCTTCGAGTGTCTCTTCCGGTTTCAGGTTCTTTATGTTTGGGAACGAGTGCCATCCCCATGAACTCATCGTGCCGAGTGGCACGCCGTTCTTGTACAGTTCTGGGAACGACTGCAGACCTGTTATGTCGGCGGTGAACGAGAAGTTTCCATTGCCCACATTCAGTGAAGCCATGGTATCTACCTTTGTTATGTGCGGATTATTACGTTCCACAAGTGCCTTACGGTCAATTTTTTGCGCAAAGAGACAGAAAGGCAATAATGATAAAATGGACAGTGTGATAAGATGTTTTTTCATGATTATTGATGTATCGAATCTCCAAGGAGTTCCTGTTTGCTGTTTTCCGTATTTTCTTTACTCTCAGTAGTTCCTTCCTTTTTTTCTTCCTTCGGCTTTTCTTCTTTCTTGTCTTCGATTGTTCCGTCTTCTTCCTCTTCGTCTTTCTTTCCTATTGTCGGCGTCTTGTACGGCTTGCCTGTCAGACGGTTACGCCCGCCGTATGTTGCATATATCCTCCTTATGCTGCTCACATATCCAACGGTCTCCTCTCCGCGCATATATCCGTTCTGCACGACGGGATGGTTATATCCATCGGGAGTGGCGAGGAGCAGCACGTATGGTGCCACATTGTCCCATTTTGTGTTTGGCACAGTGTCCGCTTTTGCCAATGCCATAGCGTCCTTTATGTGGGCTATTCCACCATTATATGCCGCTAATATGAAGTTCTGCCGCTCGTATTTGTTCCTTATAAAACTGAAACAATCTTCTAATTCCGCTATGAGTTTCACGGCGGCTTTTATGTTCATCTCTGGCGTGAACATCTCAGAGAATGGCAGGTTTATCTTCTCTGCTATATGGGGCATTATCTGCATCAGTCCTCGTGCGCCTGCCCATGAGATGGCTTTGGGGTCGAAGGTCGATTCCTGATAACACTGTGCGACGAGAAGTTTCCAGTCCCAGTTGCAGTGCTTCGCATAGCGTTTGAACAGTGAGTCGTATTGTGAGTAATGCTGTGCCTTGAGGTCAATGAACATCGGGTATTTTTTGCGGATAATGCCTCCGTTCTGCAACCATTCCTGCTCTATGTTTTTCACATACTCCACGATAGTGTCGTTATACCATGCGTTGATGCTGTCTTGGAGCGATTTGCTCCCGGCTCTCAGGTCGCCAGGTGTCGCCATCGCCGCTATGTCGCCCTCGTTGAGTGCTAAGCGCGCCTTCACCTCTGTGGAGTCTTTGCAGGAGTCAACAACCACTTCCAAACCTTTGTCTTGCGCAAATTCTGATACTATAAGATACTGTATTCCAAGATGATGGCCGTTGTATTTATAGTAGGTCTTATTGCTTATAGGTGTGAGAAGCCTTATCTGTTTCTTCTGTTTTATCTCTTTGTAGGAAAGAGCATGAGGGGGTGGGGTAGTGTCGTTCAGGTATAGCGTGTCGCCTATTGGCGTGATGATATAGCGCAGTCCAGCGTCCCTGCCGTGACACGCTGCCATAATCATTATTAATAAGAGTATTATAATAGGTGAGAGTGGCTCTCGAAGCTTCAACATGTTTTTGTGTTAAGTATCTTTTGGCGTGCAAATGTACAAATATATGAGGGAATTACAAAGAAAATATGACTTTATTTTCGTTTCCTTATGAAAGTATGATAATTTCTCCCCATTAACTCCTCATTTACTTCGTATAGTTAAGCTCCTTTATATCAACATCTCCACCACCATTTATGTTGCTTTTGAAATCTTTGCAGTGGCCTGAAGCACTGATGTCTCCAGCGCCGTTAATCTCTACGTTGATGACATCTGCGTTTATTCGTTCTATTTCTGTGTCGCCTGCACCGTTGATGTTTATGTCGATATTCTTTGTCAGCAGTGATTTCAGCTCAATGTCGCCAGAACCATTAACTTCAATGTCTAAGTTTCCAAGGCTTGAACTCTTGAACTCCACATCGCCAGCGCCGTTAATCTCTATCTTCATGTTCTGTGTCTGCTGGAAGTTTTTCGCCTTTAGATCCGCAGCGCCGTCAACCTCTACGCCTTCGATGAATGGGACATAGATGGTGTATTTGCCATGTGCAAAGCGCTCTGGATGCAACTCGTTCTCATCCTCTTTTACGGAGATGTAGAGCGTGTTACCCATCACTTCTATCTTCGCCTTGTCGTAGAATACTTTACGGCCGTGGAAGTCAAGCCGGTAGATGGAGTCCTGAACAAGCACTATGTCGTAACCGCCCGTCATCTCTATGCGAGAGAAAGGTGCATCGAGAGTCTTTGTCTTGTTGATATATACGGTGTCTGCGGGTGCTATGTCCGACAGGTCCTCGCTTTGTGTCATCACTAAATCAATTATTTTCGAGAAGGGAGCCCCACACGAAGTGAGTAATGAAAGGGCGATTGTTGCGCATAGTACGCAAACTGTTGAATGCAAGGTTTTCATAATATTTTAGGTTTTTACCATTATTTAGGCGTTGTGAGGGGTTAATAATTCCATTATCTCGTTTATGTCTATGCCGAGGAGCTTTATCTCTGCTGCTATCTTCGGCATAGTCTCGTTCATCAGTTTCTTCTTGCGCTCGTTGAGAATCTTCCTCCGTGCGCCCTGTGCCACGAAATATCCTTTGCCGCGTTGCATATATATCAGTTCGGCGATGGTCAGACGCTCGTAGGCGCGCATGGCAGTGTTCGGATTTACTCCGAGGCGCACAGCAAGTTCTCTCACTGACGGCACCTGGTCGTTGGTCAGCAGTTTCTCTTGTAATATCTCTTCTTTCAGATAATCTACTATCTGCATGAAGATGGGTTGTGATTCTTGAAAGTTCATGGTTTATTCAACTTTTGTTTCGAAACGGGATTTTAAGAAGTTCATGAAGTTGCATGAAGTTGCATGAAGTTCAAGACAATAGTCTCGAGGGTAAAAAAGGTAATGTCTTGAACTCCTTGAACTCCTTGAACTCCTTGGACTCCTTGAACTCCTTGTAACTCCTTGTTTTACTTTATCTCCTTATAATGCAGTCTGTGGAAGAACCACCAGCCGAAGGCTATTGCGACAGGTATCTGCATGATGATGCAGAAGTCGAGAATGTATGGAAAGTATTGCAATGGCAGGCGTCGGAGAAATTCAATATGTTCGAGCGCAAAAGGAATGCAGAGCAGGAAAAACCACTGTATGACAGTATTTATGGCAAGTTGTGTACCGTATGCCTTCAGCTGCGACTTTGTGCGGAAGAAGGTGACGAGAGTAAGATAGTATAATATAGATATGATGTATGATACGGGTAACATCAGTATTAACAGACGGGTTGTTACTATGAAGTCCATAGTATCGCTTGTGTCCATTGGCTGCGCGCTTTTGATGTCGAAAATGTTCATGGAGTACATCACCTGTTTGATTATGTAAAAGGGCTGGAAGGTGAAGAAACCGTCGTAATATGCGTAGTACAGCGCCATCATGCAGTAAATCACAAAGTAAAATACTACTGTGGCAAGGATGTTAAAGATGATAAACTGCGTGAGGATGACGCACCCTTTCTCCAAATAAGTGGCTGGAAGCATACAGTATTGCGTGCCTTCGCGAGCTATGCAGTAACGGTTTGACAGCTCCACCTGCGTGATTACAAAAACCATGACGGCGGCAAATCCAAGGGCCGCAATGATGCTTCCTGCGTCAAGGCTGTTCTGCACGAGGTTTTCTGCAACGCGGCTGCCGAACTGATAGATGAATGTATGGGCGAAAAGGAACTGCAACATAGCGACAACCAATATGCTGATGCCGAAGGCCATAAAGTAGGTCTTCTTGTTTTCTGCCATTGAGTAACTCAAAAGCGATTTGTATCTGTTAAAATTAAAGTCTTTCATATCTGTTGATTTATAGTTTTGGCTTAGGTGGGTTCTATAAATTAGCTTGATGCTTTGTAATCATAATTTATTTGCTAATGTCTTGAACTCCTTGAACTCCTTGAATAGAACTCCTTAACGAAATTTACTTCCTCTTCACAATCGCAGTGAACAGTATCTTCAAATCCACTGGCGACTCTGTTCCACTCGTGTTCTTTATCATAGAGATGTTGCCGAGGATGCTTGGCTCTGTATATATCACCTCGTCGCCCTCCTCTGCCTTGCCGAAGGCGTATTGCTTGCCAATCTCCTCGATGGTGTCGTTGAGCAGCACTGCCGACTTGTCAAGGATGATTACCGCATCAATGATTTTCTCTATGTCATCCACCTGATGCGTAGAGATGATTATTGTCTTTTCCTCCGTCATATATTCCGCAATAAGACTTCTGAAGATGGCTTTTGAGGGAATATCCATGCCGTTTGTCGGCTCGTCGAGAAACAGATACTTCGTGTTGCAGGCGAGGGCAAGCGAGATAATAGCCTTCTTCTGCTGACCGTGAGACATCTGCGAGAGCTTCTGTCCTGTCGGCACCTCAAAGGCTTCAAGGGCTTTGCCTAAGATTTCCGAGTCGAAATTCTCATAAAATGGCGATACAATCTTCGCCCATTCGCCCATCGTAAGCTCTGGCACCGCGTCGTTCTCGCCGACATAACGCATCAGCATAAGCGTTTCGGCAGGGCGACCGTAGGATGAAATGCCGTCAACGAGCACTATTTCTTTCGGACTTTTCTGCGACTGCACATTAGGCTGGGGGGTGAGGATGCCGCAGATTATCTTCAAAAGTGTCGATTTTCCAACGCCGTTTTTCCCGAGAAGACCGTAGATATGTCCTTCTTTGATGTCGAGGTTGATGTCTTTAAGCACCTTGTTTGTAACAAGATAACTATAGTTTAAATCCTTTACCTGTATCATAATTATAGTGTATTAGTTCATTAGTACACTGCAAAGGTAGGACTATTTCTCTTTTCTCCAAATTTTTTCGCACCTTTTTTTCAAAAAACTTCATTTTTCTTTGCTATTCTCTCCGATTAATCGTAACTTTACATAAGTTACTCACGCTCAACAATACAAGCAAATATGAAAATACTTTCACATTTTCTTGTTATTGTCTTCGCTTAATCGTAACTTTACATAAGTTACTCACGCTCGGAAAAAAATAAATTGTATTTTATTTTGTATTTCACTCGCTTAATCGTAACTTTGCAGCGAAAAACGAGTTGCATTGTAGAGCATGGAGCTAATGTCTTGAACTCCTTGCAACTCCTTGAACTCCTTGCAACTCCTTACAAATTCTTGCAACTCCTTGCAACTCCTTACAACAAGCATGTCCTCAAACAACAACATAATCCTTGACCTTGAACGAAAGCCTGTCGGCAGACTGTTGTGGCAGTATGCTCTGCCATCGGTCATCGCCATGACGGCTTCTTCATTATATAATACTATCGACAGCATCTTCATCGGGCAGTGCGTGGGACCGTTGGCAATCTCCGGTTTGGCGATAACATTCCCGTTCATGAACCTCTCGGCAGCCTTTGGAGCCGCTGTCGGTGTGGGAGCGTCGTCGTTCCTGTCAATGAAACTCGGACAGCACGACTATAAGACGGCGAGGCAGGTGCTCGGCAATGCCACCACCCTCAATATCCTTATCGGTGTTGTTTTCGGCGCGTTAAGTCTGCTCTTCCTCGACCCTATCCTTTATTTTTTCGGCGCATCGGACGGCACTATCTCTTACGCGCGCGAATATATGATATGGATATTGCTTGGAAATGTATGCACGCACCTTTACTTCGGCATGAACGCCTTGCTGCGAGCGGCAAGCAAACCGAAGATGGCAATGTATGCCACCATGTTCACCGTCGTACTTAACACCCTGCTCGATCCTTTATTTATATATGTGCTCGGCTTGGGAATACAGGGAGCCGCCATTGCCACCGTGATAGCGCAGTTCATTGCTATGTTATGGCAGTTCCGCTTGTTTACCAATAAAGATGAGATGCTACACTTGGAGCGTGCTGCCTTGCGACTGGACTCCAATATCGTGCAGAATATCATTGCCATCGGCATGTCGCCTTTTGCACTTAATGTCTGCGCCTGCATTGTCGTTATCTTCCTCAATCAGGGACTGGCTAAATATGGCGGAGACCTTGAGGTCGGCGCTTACGGAATAGGCAATAAGGTGGTCTTTATCTTTATCATGCTGTGTATGGGCATCAACCAGGGCATGCAACCGATAGTGGGGTATAACTACGGAGCGAAGAAGATGGACCGCGTGAGGAAGGCACTGTATCTTGCAATGACGGTGGCAACAGCCATTACGACGACTGGCTGCCTTGTCGGCGAACTGTTCCCGGAGTTTGTCTGCCGCCTGTTCACCACCGACCCGCAGCTCCTTGAACGCTCCGCCTATGCCCTCAGGATAAATATGTCCGTGTTCTTCCTTGTGGGCTTCCAGATGGTGGTGGCAAACTTCTTCCAGAGCATCGGCCAGGCGAAGATGAGCATCTTCCTCTCCCTCTCACGACAGATGCTCTTCCTGCTCCCTATGCTCGTGGTCTTCCCACTGATATGGGGCCTCGACGGCGTATGGGCATCCCTACCTGCCAGCGACACCTTGGCATCTGTTGTCGCGGCGGCAGTGTTCCTGATATATAGGAAAAAGAAACTTTAACCCCCAAAAGATACAATGATAATAACCATAGGACGACAAACAGGCAGCGGCGGCCATAGAATCGCGAAGCTTGTAGCCGAGAGACTTGGCTACAAGTTCTACGACCGCGAAATCCTGAATATGGCTGCTGAGGATAGCGGCTTCGACCGCAGCTTCTTCGAGAAGAACGATGAGAAACACGGCTTCTTCCGCAACTTCTTCGGCTTATCCGTGGCGACAGGCTCAGTAACTTCCTACTCCAACGATTACAGCAACCGTCTCTCGCAGGAGGCCTTGTACCTCTGTCAGGCAGAGGCGATAAGGAGGGCGGCTGCCGATGGCGACTGTGTATTCATCGGACGCTGTGCCGACTATGTCCTTCGCGATTTCCCGGATATGGTCAGCGTCTTTATCACTTCCGACCTCGCCGACAGGGCACTGCTTGTGGCTTCGCGTACAGAGATGACCGTTGAGCAGGCGGAGAAGTTCATACGCCACAGGGAGGAGACACGCGCCTCGTTCTATAAATATTATACGGGAAAGAAATGGGGCGACTCCGCTTCCTACGACCTCTGCATCAATACCTCAAAGCTTACGGAGAGCCAGGTCGTGGAAATAATTTGCAATTACGTTTTTTACTTCGAGAAGAAACAAAGGTCATAAGAGTAAATAGAGAACTATGTTGTCTCCACCTATCGATGGACTTGACATCGTCTCAGCGCAGATAAAGACGCTTCTTGACAGCGGACAGGAGGATAAAGCTCTCAGAAAACTGTCGGAAGCCTATGGCGAGACGATATACTGGCACGCAAGAAGAATGGTCATCGTGCACGAGGATGCGCAGGATGTGCTGCAGGAAACATTCATCAGAATCGTCCGAGGCTTGAAATCGTTCAAGTGGGAAAGCAAACTGTCGTCATGGATTTACCGTATAGCGACTAACGAATGCCTCCGACTGCTCGACAACAACAGCCGACGCTTGCAGACACAGAGCATTAACGACATCACGCAGATTATTTCCTCGTCCGACTATGTTGACCTCGGCGACAATGCTGCCATAAAGCTTCAGGCTGCCCTACAGCAGTTGCCAAGAAAACAGCAGCTGTCGTTCACCCTCAGATACTACGACGATCTGTCGTACGAGGAGATAGCGGAGATTATTGACTCCACACCGTCATCAGCGAAGATGAACTACCACCACGCCAAGGAACGGCTCATGGAACTGCTTGCGGAATAGGGGGCTAAATTACGTTAAATTACGATAATTTCTTTCTATAAAAAAGACTCGATTATTTCTTTCTATAAAAAAGACTTGACAATTTCTTTCAGTAAATTATGACCCGAATATCATTAGACACCATCGGCAAGAAGATGCCTTATACCATGCCAGCCGACTTTAACCCTTCGGCTCTTATGGATACTGCCATCCGCCAAGAGAGGAAGAAGAGAAGCATCAGGCGTGTCACATGGCTGGCGGCTCCTGCGGCAGCGGCGGCAATAGCGGCGGCTGTAGTGCTCTCCCTGCCTAAAGGTATGGACAGCAGTCCTATGCAAGACTATTACTCCGCACTGTCCGAATATTGCAGCAGCGCTTCGTCCGACGAACTGCAGAGCAGAATAGAAATGTCGGAGACCGACCTCGTCTGCAACATGGACTCCTATCAGGAATACTATAATTAGAGGTTTTAGGAGTTCAGGGAGTTGCAACTCCTTGAACTTCTTGAACAATCAATAAATAAAATCATGAAGAAATATATTCTCTTTTTCCTGTTAACACTCTCCCTGTCAGTCTGCGCCGAGAGCCTCCAGAAGGGCAGGCCCGACTTCAAGCAGATTGTGGAGAAGAGGTTCGATGTCATCGCCCATGAGCTCGACCTCGACAAGAACAAGTTCAACGCCCTTAAACCTATATATATGGAATATTGCAGGAAATTGGGCGGACTGTTCAAGTTCTCTCCAGAGAAGTTCAAGAACCGCGACCAGCGCACGGATGAGGAGATAGAACAGGACTTCAAGGCCGACTTCACTCGAGCAAGAAAGATGGTCGATATCCGCGAGACTTACTACAATAAGTTCCGCAAATACCTCACCCCAAGACAGATAGAGAAAATCTACGACATAGAGCGACGCGAACAGCGAATGTTCCATAAGCACCGCAAATAGGCGAGGCACTCATCATTAATGATTAATGATTAGTGATTAATGATTAGTGATTAATGATTAGTGATTAATGATTAATAAATAATAAATAATAAATAATTTCTCATGCACTTCCTCGAACTCCTTGCTCCAGCGAAAAACCTGCATTGCGGCATTGAGGCTATACGCCACGGTGCCGATGCTGTGTATATTGGCGCAGGGCGTTTCGGAGCGCGGGCGGCGGCAGGCAACTCCATCGCCGATATCGCCGAACTGTGCAAGTTCGCCCATATCTTCGGCGCGAAGGTATATGTCACGGTGAACACCCTGCTCTTTGACGATGAACTTCCCGAGGCGGCGGCACTGCTCCAAGAGCTAAAGGATGTCAATGTCGATGCTGTCCTCATCCAGGACCTCCGCCTTATTGACTATGCCCCTGACGGACTTACGCTCCATGCTTCCACGCAGACCGACAACCGTTCTGTGGAGCGTGTGGAGGAGATGGCGCGCTTAGGCTTCGAGAGAGTTGTGGTGGCGCGTGAGATGCCTCTTGAAGATATAAAAACTGTTCATAAGCGGCTGCCACATACCGAGATAGAATGTTTCGTTCATGGAGCACTTTGCGTCAGTTATTCGGGCGCGTGCTACGCTTCGGAATATTGCTTCAACCGTAGTGCCAACCGTGGCGAGTGTGCGCAGTTCTGCCGTCTGCCCTTCGACCTTGTCGATGCCGAGGGCAAGACAATCATCTATTCCAAGCACCTGCTCTCACTGAAGGATATGTGTCGCATAGACTCCCTTGAGGAACTTGCCGATGCTGGCGTCTGCTCGTTCAAGATTGAGGGCAGACTCAAGGATGCCGACTATGTGAAGAATGTCGTCGCAGCATACAGCCAGCGACTCAACAAGATATGCGAGAAGAGCAACGGCAAATATGTGCGCGCGTCGAAGGGTAGGGTAGAATACGCCTTCCGTCCAGACCTCCGCCGCACCTTCAACCGCGGCTATACCGACTATTTCCTCTATGGCCGCAAGCCCGCCATCGAAAACCTCATCACGCCAAAGTCCGTCGGAATGCCTGTCGGAAAGGTTAAGGACAGGGCAAAATACTGGTTCTCTGTGGCTACCAGCGAGCCTTTCGCCAATGGCGACGGACTCTGTTTCATCGACGACAAGAAGCGTATGCAGGGCTTCAGGGTCAATAAGGTGGAGGGCAACAGACTCTTTCCGCAGACCATGCCCGACGACCTGAAGAAAGGCACTATGCTCTTCCGCAACCATGACGAGGCGTTCACAAAGCAACTGCAGGGAAATACCGCTGAAAGAAAATTACAGGTTAGGATGCGGTTAGAGGTTGATGCCGACCGAATTACTCTCTTTGTTACTGACAGAGACAAGGTGGAATATACGCATCCGCAGCCGTTCCCTATTGCCGAGAAGCCGCAGGAGGAGAATATCGTGCGCAACCTCACCAAGTTGGGCAACACCCCCTATTCCTGCTCCGATGTGAAGATAGTGTGGAAGGACGGACAGGAGCGCTTCGTGCCAGCGTCTGTCATCTCCCGCCTCCGTCAGCAATGTTTCAGCCAAAGCCCAAGCCCAAGCCCAAGCCAAAGCCAATGCCAATGCCAATGCCAAACCCCTTCCCCACTGCCCGATGGCAACGACAAGCCGCTGATGCAATGCAAGCACTGCATACGTTATTCCCTCGGATATTGCCCGAAGCAGACTTCCGACCGTCCGTCGTGGACAGAGCCGCTGTCTCTGAAGATGTCTGATGGCAGGCGTTTCCGCTTGCAGTTCGACTGCAAGAAATGCCAGATGAATGTTCTCGCCATGTTCCTCTGCCTCTTTATGCTCCTCCTTACGGGCTGCGGCAAGTCCGGTAGTCTGCCGCTGATGGAGAGGGATGCCGGGCAGAGCCGCTATTATGGTGACAGCTATAACTTCATCGTCAAGGACGACTCCATGCAGCTCCTGCGCTTCCTCCCTTCCGAATCGTCGCTCTTCCGCGATACCCTGTATGTTTATAAGGGCGACCGTGTGGCTGTTGCCGACATCCTTTCCAGCGACTCTCTGCAGATAACCAACGACACCACATGGGTACAGCTGATGAAGGACGACACCACCTTCGGCTGGATAGAGGAGATGCAGATGAGGGAACAGGTGGTCCCTGCCGACCCAATATCGCAGGGCATAGCCATCTTTTCCGACAGTCATACGCCCGTCTTCCTCGTCGCCATCGTCGCCATGCTGCTGATATATCTCCTGCGCAACCGCTACAAGAAAGGTGCGCCGATGGTTCATTTCAACGATATCAAATCGGCATACCCTCTTGCGCTCTGCCTCCTTGTCTCGTCGGCGGCAACTCTTTATGCTAACATCCAGATGTTCGACCCTGAGGCGTGGCAGCGCTACTATTATAACCCTACCCTCAACCCTCTCGCCGAGGACGGACTAATCTTCTGGTTCCTCATCGTCTTGTGGGTGATAATCATTATGGCGGTGGCGAGTGTGTCCGAGGTCATGAAGCATCTTAAGGCGGCGGATGCTATTCTTTACCTCTGCGGATTGTTCGCTGTATGCGCCGCCGACTATATCGTTTTCTCCCAACTAACCCTTTTCTATGTCGGATATCCACTGCTGTTGGTCTATTTCTTCTTTGCTATCAGGGCAAGAATGAGGTCTTAGTCTCCTTTTCCCATTGGGGAACTATGCCCGTAAAACCCTTGCTTTTTCGGCGAAAATGCCATTATATAAGGCGAAACTCCTTAATAAAAACACAAAAAAAGCCCTTTTAGCAAAAAAAACTTAAAAAATGTTTGCACGATTCAAGAAGAATCTTTAACTTTGCACGCAAAAGTATAGTGTATGTGTAACTATGTGCGGATAATTCCGACATTACACTGCGTTACCATATATATATTAATGTATAAAGAAAAAAAAATCTAATAATTTCTTAAAGTTTAATTTAAATCATTTTATTCAATGAAAAAGAAATCTTTTTTCTCGATGCTTCTCTTAGCAGCCTTCTGCTTCGCTGCTACCAGCACCGTCGTTTCTTGTAAAGACTACGATGATGACATCAAAGGCATCAACACGAGAATCGATCAGCTTGACACTGACCACCAAAAGTCTCTCAACGACCTGAAGACCGCTCTCCAGAAATCGATTGAAGACAACAAGAAGGCGATTGATGACAACAAGAAGGCGATTGAGCGCAATCAAGAGGTAATCACTCAAAACGTTCACGAGATTAACGAACTTCGCCAAGAGCTCATTGATGAGACTAACGATCGCGTAGCTGAAATAGCAAGACTCGAAACAAGAATCAAGGCTTCTGAGGATGCTATCGCTAAGATTAATGAGATTCTTGAAACAAAGGCAAGCAAGGAAGAACTTGCTCTTGCTGTTAAGGAGTTACGTGCTGAGATAGACGCTATTGATAAGGCTCTCACTGTACGTATTGATAACCTTTACAGCTTGGTTACAGGTCTTGACGGTCGTCTTACTGATGTTGAGGGAAGACTTACAACAGCTGAGAAGAACATCGTAGAGAATGCTAAGGCTATTGCAAAGAATGCTGATGATATCGCTACTCTTGACAAGAGTCTCGATCTCCAGAAGGAGGCTTTCGAAGCTTACAAGACTGAGATGGCTAAGACTATCGAAGGTCTTAATGCTAAGGACGCTGAGCAGGCTGAGCTGATTGCTGCTCTTCAGAAGAAACTCAATGAGGAGGTTACTCGTATCAACAAGGAAATTGAGGCTGCTAACAAGGAAATCGACGCTGTAAAGACTGATCTCGCTTCTAAGAACAAGGCTATCTGGGATAAGATCAACGAGATGGCAGAAGTTGACAAGAGCCTTCAGAACCAGATTGATGAAAATACTGGTAAGATTAGCGCTAACGCAACAGCGATAGCTGCTAATGCTGTTGCAATCACTGCTATCAACAAAGTTCTTAATAATCACTCTGATTCTCTTACTATCGCTTTTGGTAGAATTGCACAGCTCAAGGTTGACCTTCAGACAGCAAATGATAAGATTGATGCTCTGAAGACATATACAGAGAAAGCTGTTAGCGATCTCAACGGAAGATGTGATGATCTTCAGAAGCAGATTAATGCAATCAACGACAAAGTCAATGTTCTTGCAAATTACTCAACTAACGTTCTCCGTGCTCTTGTAACTGTACCACAGTACTACTACTATGGTGTTCAGGCTATCGAGACTGGTTATTATTACTATGCTCCAATTGTAATTAACGAAGAGGCTGCAATTTCAAAGGAAGGTGAGAATTGGATCCCAACTCGTGAACAGGGTCTCCTCTCACAAGACATTTGGGCTGAGTACCACATGAACCCATCTTCATACGATTACAAGAACATCAAGTCTCTTGCTTTCGTAAGTGATGACAAGGCTTACCAGCACTCTCGTACTGCTGCTTGTGACCCACAGATTGATTCTTGGACTGCTGCTAACGGTGTTCTGAAGGTTAAGGCATACGTTAATGACGCTCCTCAGATTAAGAAAGTAGCTGATGACAGCCAGATTACTGTTGTTGCTCTCCAGGCTACTATCAAGGGTTACGAAAACGATGAAAAGAAGGATACTACTATCACTTCTGACTATGCTGCTCTCCTTGCTAATGAATATACAAATCTTGCTATTGTTGACATCTTCACAACAGATAATACGGCAAGTGACAAGCGCGCTATCGAGCCAAGTGAGGTTTGTGATCTTGATGGTGAGTGGTCAGGCTTCCACACATGGACAGTAATGAAGGACGCTATCGATAATAAGGAAGGTGAACTTGTACACAAGATTGTTTATGATGAGAATATAGACCTTGACTCGGTTGTACAGGCTCACTGGTGGAAGAATGCTAATGATGAGGCAACTAAGGTTTATCAGGCTGTTTCTGACAAGATGCTTCAGGACTTCCACCTCGAATGGAACTTCGCTATCGCTCCTTACATCGACGCTAACGACAAGAAGATTGGTGATAAGAACTATAGTAACTCTTCTATCGCAGAGGGCAACATATTCACTCCAACTGCAGCGGCTGTTGGTGAAACTGTAATCGTTCGCGCTACTCTGAAGAACAAGGACAATGGTAAGATCGTTTCTATCGGTTATATCAAGTTCCTCGTAACAAGCAAGCGTGTTGTGTTCGAGAAGACTGTAGAAGGCTTCAAGTCTATCGTTGGTCTCTGTAATACTCCTACAAAGAAGGAAGGTGTTAACTTCGCGACTATCTATGCAGAAGTTAAGAAGCAGCTCGCTGATGACGTTGCATTCCCATCAACACCTAGGGAATTCCTCGCACTCTATACAACTATGTCTCAGACTGAAAAGTATGGCAAGGTTACTCAGGATGGTGATCTTTCTACACAGGCGAAACTTTACTGGAACTGGACTCTTACAGGTCAAGATGTTCAGGAACTCGTTTGGGATGCTGAGAATCAGGAATATAAGCCAGGTCAGAAGGCTACTGTTACTGTTACATTCACTTCTACTAAACCAACCGTATATCCAGAAATCGTTGTTAAGTTCATCTCTGAACCACTCGAGACTCCAGAGGTAGCTTCTATCGAGAAGAAGATTAAGAACTACTGGTATGCAACAAATGCTACTGAAGGTGGTTCTGGCTTTGATGCTATCCACGCTAATGTTCAGGTTATCAAGGAAGAAAAGGGCTTCTGGGGAGAACTCATTCCTCTTAATGGTAATCCTCTGCATGACTGGACAGCAGATATCCTCTCAACATTCGAGCAGAACGACGTAGAGCTCGTAGTAAAAGGTAGTATCAACAACAAGGCATTTGACCGTGATAACCTCAACGAGAAGTTCGTGTTCGTTAAGCAGGATGAAAAGAAGCGTACAGGTGAAACAGGTGCAGAATATACTCTTGAGGCTAATGAAGCTGGTGATCAGGTTTATGCAATAGATGCTGATGGTAAGAAGACTATGATTGCATTCCTTTCTACTGATAGAGACGCTAAGGTTTGGAACAACATGGTTTACATCTGTCATAATGAAGTTGCTATGGATCTCCTCAACGCTGCATCTCATAAGGATATCGCAAACTCTCTCACTCTGAAGATTGGTATCAAGGCTGCTACTAAGACTGAATGCCAGGATCCACTCCCAGTTCCTCAGACATTCGATGTAGTATTCCTCCGTCCAATCAACGCTCAGGGTAAGAACTACGATGCTACAGACGCTCTCACTGGTGGTAACCAGATTAAGCTTGCTGACTTCATGTCATTCACTGACTGGCGTGAGTTGTGGGGCGACACTGATCCTAAGGCTACTAACGCTGAATACATGAAGTTCTATGGTATCCACAAGATAACTATTGATACTGAAAGAATCATGACAGACCTCAACCAGGAACCTGGTGTATGGAAGCCTCTGATCAATGTTACTAAGAACATTATCATTACTCAGTATCCAGCAAGCGGCGTTGTAACTTGGAACCCAGTTACAGGTGACTTCGACCTTGGTTACCTCGAGTACCAGAACAATGGTATGACAGTAAGCGACTTCCAGCTCAAGGTACCTCTCACAGTACACTACACTTGGGGTCACTACACTGCTAAGGAAGCTATCATCAAAATTGGTGGCACAGTAGGTCCTAACGCAGCACCACGCAAGTAATACTGAAAACATCAAAATTCTATAATCCACTACGAGGAGCGTCACAGACGCTCCTCGTTTGGTTTATATCGGCCCCTGCCCCCTGAAGGGATGGAGAAAGAAATTATCGGTTTAACTGAAAGAAATTATCGGTTTAACTGAAAGAAATATTTTAACTGAAAGAAATATTTTAACTGAAAGAAATTATCGTAATTTAACATAATATTTTTTGAGTCCATTTGGCTTTGGCTCTGAACTTTATAATACGTTTAATTACGATAATTTCTTTCTTAATATATCTCGTTAATTTCTTTCTTTTTTTTTATGACACAAATTGGCACTAATTACAACAAATTATCATAAATAATATTTTTAAAAATTTTATTAGTTATTATTTGTGAACTAATTTGTGCCAATTTGTGCCAATTTGTGCCCATTAGTGTCAAACTTTGAACTTTGGCTTTGGCTCTGAACTTTATATTACGTTTAATTACGATAATTTCTTTCAGTTAA
>JABUUE010000018.1:0-5435 GCA_021443335.1 Bacteroidaceae bacterium | reverse complement strand
ATCAAAAGTATTCCTTACGAGGAGTTTAAGGACAACGAGACCTTAGAGAAGATTATCGATGAGCTTAACGAGGGCGGCGTGAATGTTGTCTTAGGCAATCTCGACCAGATGATTAACTGGGGACGCGCAAACTCCCTCTGGTCACTGACCTTCGCCACCAGCTGTTGCGGTATCGAGTTCATGGCTTGCGGTTGCGCGCGCTATGACTTCGCCCGTTTCGGCTTCGAGGTGACGAGAAACTCACCCCGCCAGGCTGACCTCATCATGTGTGCCGGTACTATCACCCACAAGATGGCTCCTGTGCTGAAGCGTCTGTACGACGAGATGGCAGAGCCTAAGTATGTGGTGGCTGTCGGCGGCTGCGCCATCTCCGGAGGTCCGTTCAAGTCAAGCTATCATGTGGTGAAGGGTATCGACGAGTTCCTGCCGGTGGATGTGTATATCCCTGGCTGTCCTCCACGTCCGGAGGCTATACTCTACGGTATGATGCAGCTTCAGCGTAAGGTGAAGGTGGAGAAATTCTTCGGTGGTGCAAACCACAAGGAGAAGGACCCTAACGGAATAGTAATAAAAGACCTGCCCAAGAAGTTCGTCGAGGACTTGAAGAAGAGTTGGGCAGAAAAGAAATAAGGAGGAATCGGAATGAAACTAAATCCTACAGTATATTCTTTTGAAGAGTTTAAGCCTGCAATGGCTAAGCTCCATGATGAGAAGCATTTCGACTATCTCGTAACAATCATCGGCGAGGACTTCGGCGAGGAGGGCTTGGGATGTATCTATATCTTAGAGAATACCAACACCCACGAGCGCATCTCTGTAAAGACTATGGCAGAGAAGAAGGGCGAGCACGATGTGATATATTCTGTTTATGACCTGTGGAAGGCTGCCGACCTGCAAGAGCGCGAGGTCTTTGACTTCTACGGCATAAAGTTCCTCGGTCATCCGCACATGAACCGCATCTTCCTCCGCGACGACTTCAAGGGCTATCCTTTCCGCAAGGACTGGAAGCAGGAGGACGAGAGCTACTCTCTCGAGGATGACGACGAGCTGACATACGCTTCTGAATACAGCCTCGACAAGAACGGCAATGTCGTTGAGAAGCGCACGCCGCTGTTCAAAGAGGATGACTTCGTGATGAATATCGGTCCGCAGCACCCTTCTACTCACGGTGTGCTCCGTCTGCAGACGCTGCTCGACGGCGAGACAGTGAAGAAGATTTATCCGCACCTCGGATATATCCATCGTGGTATAGAGAAGATGTTTGAGGAGATGACTTATCCGCAGACATTGGCGATGACCGACCGTCTGAACTATCTCTCTGCCATGATGAACCGTCATGCTCTCTGTGGCGTGATAGAGGAGGCTATGGGCATAGAACTTAGCGACCGCATAAAGACCATCCGCACTATCATGGATGAGTTGCAGCGTATCGACGGTCATCTCTTGTACCTTGGATGCTATGCGCAGGACCTCGGTGCATTGACAGCCTTCCTCTACTGTATGCGTGACCGCGAGTATGTGCTCAACGCTATGGAGGAGACCACTGGCGGCCGCCTTATCCAGAACTACTACCGCATCGGCGGCTTGCAGGATGATATCGACGAGAACTTCCAGACAAATGTGAAGAACCTCTGCGAATACCTGAAGCCGAAACTCGAGGAGTATAATAAGGTGTTCGGCGACAATGTCATCACTCACCAGCGTCTTGAGGGCGTGGGAGTGTTCACAAAGGAGCAGTGCATAGACTACGGTATCTCCGGCTCTAACGGTCGTGCCTCACAGTGGGCTAACGATATGCGTAAGAACTACCCTTATGATGTATATGATAAGGTGGAGTGGGAGCAGGTGGTTATGGACGGCTGCGACGCACAAGACCGCTACTATCTGCGTGTGAAGGAGATAGAGCAGTCTATCCGCATCATCGAGCAACTTATCGACAATATCCCTGAAGGTGAGTATTACATCAAGCAGAAGCCTGTGATAAAGTGCCCAGAAGGACAGTGGTACTTCGCTGTCGAAGGCACGAGCGGCGAGTTTGGTGTCTATCTCGACTCTCGCGGCGACAAGTCACCTTACCGCATGAAGCTCCGTCCTATGGCACTCACTCTTGTAGGTGCTCTCGACGATATGCTCCGCGGACTCAAGGTGGCAGACCTCGTTGCCGTAGGCGCCGGACTGGACTATATCATACCGGATATTGATAGGTAAAGGGGCTTTCCGGCATCCCGGCTTTCCGGCATCCCGGCATTCCCCAAATAAAAATAAAAAACTAATCATCTATGTTTGATTTCTCAATAGTAACAAAATGGTTTGACACGCTGCTGACGGTAGATTGCGGTCTGCCCTCATGGCTGTCGATAACCATTGAATGTGTCATAGTGGCGTTGGCGATAATCACCGCCTATGCCGTTCTTGCTATGATAATGATTTTCATGGAGCGTAAGGTGTGTGCCTTCTTCCAGTGCCGTCTTGGCCCGATGCGTGTCGGTCCACAGGGTACTATCCAGATTGTCTGCGACGTGCTGAAGATGCTCATCAAGGAGATTTTCTGGGTTGACAAGGCTGACAAGCTTCTCTACATCCTTGCGCCGGTGCTCGTCATCGTTGGTTCCATCGGCGCCTTCTGCTTCCTTCCATGGAACAAGGGCGCGGTGATTCTCGACTTTAATGTAGGTATCTTCCTCTATACTGCTATCAGTGCGCTCGGCATCCTCGGCATCTTCCTTGCCGGCTGGGCTTCAAACAACAAGTATTCTCTTGTGTCTGCCATGCGTGGTGCGGTACAGATGATTTCTTACGAGATGTCTCTCGGCCTCTGCCTTATCACCACCTGTATCCTGACAGGCACTATGCAGGTAAGCGGTATCTGTGAGGCTCAGAGCGGTCCTTTCGGATGGCTCATCTTCCAGGGACATATCCCAGCACTCATCGCCTTTGTCATCTTCCTCATCGCAGGTAATGCAGAGGCAAACCGCGGTCCTTTCGACCTTGCGGAGGCGGAGAGTGAGCTTACCGCTGGTTATCACACAGAGTATTCTGGTATGGGCTTCGGCTTCTACTATCTCGGTGAGTTCCTCAATCTCTTCATCATCGCAGGTATGGCAGCGCTGATGTTCCTCGGCGGCTATGCTCCAATACAGATTGGCGTGGAGGCGTTCGACGAGGTGATGAACTATATCCCTGGCATCGTGTGGTTCCTCGGAAAGGCTTTCGCTATGGTATGGCTGCTGATGTGGATAAAGTGGACTTTCCCTCGCGTGCGTATCGACCAGATACTGAAGCTCGAATGGAAATACCTTATGCCGCTCGCATTGCTTAACCTTGTGCTGATGACAGTATGTGTGGCAATGGGATGGACAGGCATCATGGGCGCAAGCATCGTGATATTGGCTGCCATCGTTGCCGGCGCACTCATCATCGGTGTCCGCGCACTGAAGTTCCGCTCACAGTTCAAGGCTGCACAGAAGCTCGTCGGAGCTGATATCGCAGTAAAGAAAGACAAATAACAAAGGTTAAAGGTTTGAGGTTGAAGGTCTGAGGTTAAAGGTCTGAGGTTAAAGGTCTGAGGTTGTAATCGAAATCTCGAAACCCCTATCCCCCAAACCCCTAAAAAAATAAATAATGGCAAACAAAAATTCATATTTCGGAGCTGCTTGGGAAGGCATCAAGACGCTGATGACGGGCATGGACATCACCATGGGTGAGTTCATCACGCCCAAGATTGCCGAGCAGTATCCTGAGAATCGCAAGACACAGCACGTCGCTGCGCGTCACCGTGGTACTCTCGTTATGCCACACGATGAGAACGGCAATAACAAGTGTACTGCCTGCACGCTGTGCGAGAAGACCTGTCCTAACGGTTCCATCAAAATCATCTCACAGATGATAACCACCGCCGATGGCAAGAAAAAGAAGCAGCTTGTGGATTACCAATATAACTTAGGTGACTGCATGTTCTGCCAGCTTTGTGTCAACGCTTGCAACTTCGGCGCGATAGAGTTTGTTAACGATTTCGAGAACGCAGTCTTCGACCGCAACGCGCTTGTTCAGCATCTGAACATCCCGCCAGTAGAGGATAAAAATAACGAGGAGGCATAAACTATGGCAAATATCATTATGTTTGGCATTCTTGCCGCAATAATCATCTGCGCTGCTTTCTACTGCGTGTGCACAAAGCATATCATGCGTTCTGCCACATCGCTCTTGGTAGTGCTCTTCGGCGTGTCTGGTCTGTATTTCCTCTTGGACTACACCTTCCTCGGTGCTGTGCAACTGAGCATCTACGCCGGCGCGATAACAATGATTTATATTTTTGCCATCCAGCTTGTTGGCCGTCGCACACTGCAAGGTTTCGTGGAGCGCTTCAAGGGCTCTCGCGTAGTGTCAGGCGTTCTTGCCGCACTCGTTGGATTGGTGACAGTGTTGGGAATAATCCTCAAGAACAGCTTCGTGCTTGCCGGCACAAAGGTTGCTGACGAGGAGATAAGCATGGACGTTATCGGACAGGCAATGGTTGGTTCAGAGAAATACCAGTATGTGCTGCCGTTCGAGTTCATCTCTGTGTTCCTGCTCGCATGTATCATCGGCGGACTGCTCATAGCCCGCGACAATAAAGATAAGGAGGACTAAGCCATGACAATACCAGTAGAATGTTACTTTGTGCTCTCTGCACTGCTGTTCTTTATAGGTGTCTTCGGTTTTGTAACACGCAGAAACCTTATTGCGATGCTCATCTCTGTTGAGTTGATACTCAACGCTGTCGATGTGCAGTTTGCTGCTGTCAACCGTCTGCTCTTTCCGGAGTCGGTAGAAGGCTTCTTCTTCACCATCTTCTCTATCGGAGTAAGCGCTGCTGAGTCGGCTGTCGCCATCGCTATCATTATTAATGTTTACCGCAATTTCAAGGGTGACGAGGTGAACCGTATTCAGGAATTAAAGAACTGATGTTAATAAGGAGTCTGTTTAAGAAGTACAAGGAGTTGCACCTCCTTGCAACTCCTTGAACTCCTTAAATATGAACTCCTAAAACTTAAAAATATTATGGGATATAGTTATACAATAGGAATTCTTCTTCTTCCTCTGTTCTCATTCCTGGTAATAGGTTTGATAGACTATTTCAGAGGCAAGAAAGGCTGGTCGCCAAAGTTAGCCGGCTATATCGGCACTGGCTCTTTGGCACTTGTTACCCTGCTCAGCTATTGGACGGCTTATGAATATTTCACTGCCGACCGTCTTGCTGACGGCACTTTCGCTACCATTGTACCTTATAACACCACATGGCTGCCACTCGGCTCGCTGCATTTCGACCTTGGTGTCCTGCTCGATCCTATCTCTGTGATGATGCTCATCGTCATCTCTACGGTCAGCCTTATGGTGCATATCTACTCTTTCGGCTATATGCACGGTGAGAAAGGTTTCCAGCGTTACTACGCTTT
>JABUUE010000017.1:56454-64247 GCA_021443335.1 Bacteroidaceae bacterium | reverse complement strand
CGGCACTGAAAACGGATGTCATTCCGATTTTTCTTCCAATTAATCCTGGCATTTCAGTTAATATTAATAATTAGTGTATATAAAAAATTCTTTCCTTGTGAGTCTCGCCTTTTGCCAAGGAACCACACACAAGGAAAGAAAATACAGTCAAGTTCTTCTTTTTCAGTGTGTTGATAACCTGTAGCCAGCGCAACATTCACATAAAGCGGTGCAAAGGTACAGGTTTTCAGCGGATTACGCAAGCTTTTCGCAAATCTTTTTTCGCTTCCCTGCCCATAATCCCAATTTCATATCATAAAGCAAGGATAATGGGCGGTGGGGGGGGGAGTGTGTAAGAAACGGCAGCCGAGTTTCTATGACACAGCCAACGAGTTTCGGCGAAACTGCGGCCGAGTATCGGCGACACTCTCAAAAGGACGCAGAAGGAAAGATAAGTAATCAAAGTCACTGCTTATCGTTACTGACTTTATCAATCAAAAAATCCCTTTAAGTGCCACTTAAAGGTGGTTGTTTTGTGCTTTTAGGCCTAAAATATCAGTTCGAGTGTATATTTTAGCCCATTATTGTTCGTATTTGACGAAAAACGCGTAACTTTGCACTGCCAATACAGGATTGTACGGATTAATACTCGATTGTGCTGGCACATACAATTAAAGGCGTTCATTAGACGCTTTGACTTCCTTAAAACGAGAATGTCGCAACCTCTCCAATTATGCTGGAAGCAAAGCAACGATGGATGTCCTTCGGGGTGTATTGTACATACATCCCACTTTTGGTTTGCATATATCTATGCACTAAAAGTGGAGGTACAGATACATGTCGGGGGCTTTCGCGTTGCTCGTTTCATGCATAATGGGCAATGCGACGGCCTTCGTTTTAGTGAAGCGGGTAACAATGAAAGCTCCACGACTTTTTTTGTGTGTTGAAGTTACTCCTTTCTCATTCTGCATCTGGAGCAATGCAACAACACTTTTAAGAATTCATTAATGCTCGCATTTTTCAAAAAGTATTGGGTGCAGATGGTGAACGCCATACTTGCCTTGCGTTTGCTGCTATATATCTTTTCAATGTTGCATTACATCTTGAGTCCATTTACTTTGGATAGTCATTTTGGACAGACTGAATTTTTAATTAATTATCGTGGCGGTTTTGTCCGCCGAGGAATGTTCGGAGAGATACTTTACAAACTTGCAACAGATTGTAACATTGATATTCAGTATATTATTGGAACTGTCATTTGGCTTTCGTTTATAGGACTTGCTTATGTGTTTGTGCGACTATTACAGAAGAATAATGTTTGTTGGTGGATAATCCCATTGAACTTCACTTTCTTTGGCGCAGATTTTATTCGCAAAGACTATTTGTGTATGCTCCTTGTTGTGGGTATAATATACTTTCTCAATAAGGACAGCATGAATCGTTGGAGTAGATATATTACTATATGCTTGCTGTCCATCGCTTTGTATAATCTGCATGAAGCATTCTTCTTTGTAATAGGACCTTTTGCGACATACTATCTTCTTTTTAAAGACAGAGCATTTAAATCTTTTACGGCAAGACTATTATGGCAGTTGCCTGTGTGGGGATGCTTTATTCTTTTGCTAAAATATCATGGTGATGTATCTACGGCTTTGGCAATACAAAATTCATGGCATGAGTTGTATCCGTCCCAGATACCATTAATTGATGAAACGGCATGTGAGTTTTTAGCTCCCGAGCGTAATTCCATAACTGCTTTGGGATGGAATACGAGTGAAACTTTACATTTTCATCACTCAAAGATTTATATACCATCAACGCTTTCTGCATTAGAACCTGCTGGTTATATTGCAATGCCATTATTTTACTTGCTGATAATGTTGTTCTTGAGCAGATATCCATATCTTTTCTGTAAAAAGACATCCATTTTATACGGTAGGAATTACACATCTTTCTTTCTCGTCGTTCTTTTTGTCTTTGCATCAATGTCGCCACTTTACTTTGGTCTTTCATGTGATATTGCAAGATTGTGTATGTACTGGTCTATAACTTCTTTGTCTATTTTGTTTATAATGGGGCAGAAGAAAATAGAGGAGTTGTTCCCAACTTCGTTAAATCATGTCTCAGAAAAGGCTAACATCTGGGTAGATAATGTTATAAAAAGACCCAAGTTAGCCTGTGTTGCTGTAATTATATTTGTGGGCTCTCCTATATATTCGTATAATTTTCTCCAATTTATCACAAACAGTGTATTTGGGGCTTTCTTTTATACGCCTTATATTTGGTTGAGAGTGAACGGATATCTTGTATGGTAATTCAAAAACATTCTTTATGAAAAACCTATTCATCTTGCTTCGCCCCCATCAATGGCTAAAGAACTTGTTTGTCTTTTTGCCTTTGTTTTTCAATGGTCAGATTGGCAATATAAGTTTGCTGATGCAGTGTCTATGGGCATTCTTGGCTTATTGTTGTGCAGCAAGTGCCATATACTGTTTCAATGATATCTGGGATGTTGAGGCTGATCGCAGGCACAGCACGAAATGTTTGCGCCCGATAGCCTCAGGAGCTGTAAGTAAAACGGCGGCTTATATGCTTATGGCGGCAATGTTTGTACTATCTGTTACTGTTGCCATGACATTATGCGAAGTTGGAAGATTGAGGGTGGCGGCAGTTATCGTGTTCTATTTTTGCTTGAATATAGCTTATTGCGTATGGCTGAAGCGCATAGCCCTTATAGATGTTTTTGTCATTGCTATAGGTTTCGTGCTGCGAGTTGTCACGGGTGGTGTCGCTACAGGAGTGTGGCTTTCACATTGGATTCTGATAATGACTTTCTTGCTTGCTCTGTTTCTTGCTTTTGCAAAGCGGCGCGACGATGTTGTGATATATGAGGAGTCAGGAGTTTTGGCGCGCACGAACATCGCTCGCTACAACCTCAGCTTTATGAATCAGACTATCACCATGGTAGCAACAATAGCCCTTGTCGCCTACATAATGTACACAATTTCGCCGGAAGTAGTGCAGCGTTTCGACTCTCAGTTCGTCTATTCTACATCTGTTTTTGTGCTTTTGGGAATATTGCGTTTCCTGCAACTTACGATAGTTGATTTGCGCAGCGGTTCGCCGACGAAGGTTCTTATCAAAGACCGTTTCCTGCAGTGCTGCATCATCGGCTGGCTTCTAACATTTGTTATCATAATATATGCGTAAGAGAGGCCTGAAAATAGTTTCCGCTTTTGACTTTGACGGTACGCTGACCACAAAAGATACCCTTTTGGAGTTCATCAGATACGCAAGAGGAACAAGGCGGTTTGTGGCGGGCTTTGCTTTGTTCACGCCACTGATAATGCTGATGAAACTGCATGTTATGCCAAACTGGAAGGTGAAGCAACGACTCTTTTCGTGGTTTTTCAAAGGAGTGAGCCTTGATGATTTCAATGGCTTATGTAACGCTTTTGCAAGGGACAGAGCCTGTTTGCTACGGCCAGAAGGAATGCAAAGCGTGATGAAATCTGTTGAGGAAGGGTCAAAGGTGGTTATAATCTCCGCCAACATAGACAATTGGGTTAGACCTTTTTTCAGAGATTTGCCTGTTACGGTGTGCGGCACAAGGTTGGAAGTTGTGGATGGAATGCTGACAGGAAGATTCTCCTCCTCTAACTGTTATGGCTACGAGAAGGTGCGACGATTACTTGAAATTTGTCCAGAGCGTGACTCATATCGTCTTGTCGCTTACGGAGACAGCCGCGGAGACAAGGAACTTCTTGCCTTTGCAGACGAGAGATATTATAAACCTTTTAGAAGATGATGAAGTATATTATAGCACTTATCAGTATTGTTTTGGGTTCGGTAGCCCAATATTTTTTGAAAGTTGGTATGTCGCAGATGCCACAGGACACACCGGTAACAGATAAATTAACCCACGCGTTGACCTCCTTGGATGTGTGGATAGGACTTGCTTGTTACGGATTGAGCATGGTTTTCTGGCTTTATGTTCTTTCGCTCATGGAATTAGGTAAGGCATATCCGCTTGTAAGTTTAGGCTATGTGTTTACGCTTGCGATAGGTTATTACTTGCTGCATGAGCCGGTAAATATGTGGAGGATTGTGGGTGTTGTACTGATAATCGCAGGAGTTTGTTTCATCGCAAAGTCATGAATTACTTTCAAAAAAGTATAAAACTCATTCATTCATTCACTCAAAACTTACTTCCTTTCAGTCAGTGACATCATTGTCTATCTGATAGAGGAAAGCTACCTCCTTTCAGTCAGTGACATCATTGTCTATCTGATAGAGGAAAGTTGCGCTTGGGTTTCGCAAGTTTGCACTTGCGAAGGCTGATGGCTAAAAGCAGATGGCTGATGGCAAAAAAAAGGCTAATGGCCAAAGTTCAAAGCCTTCAGCCATTAGCCATTAGTCGTTAGCCTCAAGTTTGCAAGTCAGAAACTGGCGAAACTTGAATTATTGTTCTTACTTTCCACCTTCCATCTGAGCCTTGAGTGCTGCGAGAGCGTCAAGGTCACCGAGGCTTGTACCGCCAGAAACATTCTGGATAGTTGGAGCTGCCTCCTTAGCTGGACGTGGCTTGCGAACCTTCTTAGGCTCCTCTGCTGGCTCTTCGAATGTGCGAGAGTGAGAGAGGATGATGCGCTTGGTTTCCTTTACGAACTCAATAACCTTGAAGTCGAGAGTGTCGCCCTTCTGAGCCTGTGAGCCGTCTTCCTTAACGAGGTGCTTTGGAGTAGCGAAGCCTTCGCCGCCCTCGTTGAGAGTGATGACAGCGCCGCGCTCCATGATGTCAGCAACAACACCAGTGTGTACTGAACCTGGAGTGTAGAGAGTCTCGTAAGTGTCCCATGGGTTGTCCTCAAGCTGCTTGTGGCCGAGAGAGAGACGGCGGTTCTCCTTGTCTATTTCGAGAACAACAACGTCGATTTCTGCGCCTGCCTGAGTGAACTCTGATGGGTGCTTAACCTTCTTAGTCCAAGAGAGGTCAGAAATGTGGATTAGTCCGTCAACACCTTCCTCGAGCTCTACGAAGATACCGAAGTTAGTGAAGTTGCGAACCTTTGCAGTGTGCTTGCTGCCAACAGGATATTTAACCTCGATAGCCTCCCATGGGTCTTCCTTAAGCTGCTTGATACCGAGTGACATCTTGCGCTCCTCGCGGTCGAGAGTGAGGATAACTGCCTCTACATCGTCGCCAACCTTGAGGAAGTCCTGTGCTGAGCGGAGGTGCTGGCTCCAAGACATTTCTGATACGTGGATAAGGCCTTCAACGCCAGGAGCAACCTCAACGAATGCACCGTAGTCGGCGATGACAACAACCTTGCCCTTAATCTTGTCGCCCTTCTGGAGGTTAGCGTCGAGAGCATCCCATGGATGTGGAGTGAGCTGCTTCAGGCCGAGAGCGATGCGCTTCTTGTCGTTGTCGAAGTCGATGATAACAACGTTAATCTTCTGGTCGAGAGTAACAACCTCGTGTGGGTCTGATACGCGGCCCCAAGAGAGGTCTGTGATATGGATGAGTCCGTCAACTCCGCCGAGGTCAACGAATACGCCGTAAGAAGTGATGTTCTTAACAGTACCTTCGAGAATCTGACCCTTTTCGAGCTTAGAGATGATTTCCCTCTTCTGCTGCTCAAGTTCGGCTTCAATAAGAGCCTTGTGTGAAACGACAACATTCTTGAACTCCTGATTGATTTTCACAACCTTGAAGTCCATTGTCTTGCCTACGAACTGGTCGTAGTCGCGGATTGGATGAACGTCAATCTGGCTGCCTGGCAAGAATGCCTCGATGCCGAAGACGTCAACAATCATACCGCCCTTAGTGCGGCACTTAACATAACCGTTGATAACCTGGTCTTCGTCGAGAGCCTGGTTAACGAGGTCCCAAGACTTGGTGAGGCGAGCCTTCTTGTGAGAGAGCTGGAGCTGACCTTTCTTGTCCTCAGGGTTTTCTACCAAAACCTCAACCTTGTCACCAACTTTGAGTTCTGGATTGTAGCGGAATTCAGACGCAGGGATGATACCGTCTGACTTGTAGCTGATGTTGACAACAACCTCTTTCTTGTCAATGTGGATTACGGTACCGTCAACAACTTGGTTCTCAGATACCTTGTTAAGAGTTTCAGAGTAAGCCTTCTCGAGTTCCTCGTGGCTTACGCCTGCGGTTGAGCCATTCTCGAATTCTTCCCAGTTGAAGTCTTCTAATGGCTGAATGTTTTTAAGGTTTGACATAAATGATAATTAATAATTTAATAAAGTTTGACTTTATGTAGATGTGTGCAGCGCAAGCTATATGCGCCACATTCAAGCGGCAAAATTAGCGAAGATTTCCCGAATATGAACAATGTTTCGCCGATAATATTCTCCGTGCGTGCGTTATTTTGATGATTGTCAATGGGTTTGGACGCTGGCTTTAAACTTTGGCTTTGAACTTTGGCTTTGGCTTTGAACTTTGGCTTTGAACTTTGGTTTTTTTTATCTATCCAATATGGGAAAGTTCAGAGCCAAGGCCAAAGCCAGAGCCAATTCCCTCTTTCAGGGGGTTAGGGGGCTTAACAATATTGAAAAATCTGTGATGTCTTTGTTTGCCGGCATTACGCGTTTGGACTGTATGTCGCGGCGTATAGGCTCGTAGGTTTTCTTCCATGCGGAGAAATCTTTGCGGGCTTTTATTATTGCGCGGACATCGGCGATGTTTCCCTTCATGAGGCTTTGGAGCATGGCGAGGCGGTCGAGCCAGTAGCGCACGCGCATCACTGTCTGCAGTCTGCAGTCGGGAAGGTTTTTGTAGAGCATTGTCAGGTTGTTGCGGAAGTTCAGGTATGTCTTTCGCGGGTTGCCTTGTGGCAGTGTGCCGCCGCCAACATGATAAACCTTGCTCTGCGGCACACAATAAATCTTTTTGCCGTAGATGCGAAGTCGCCAGCAGAGGTCTATCTCCTCGTTATGGGCGAAGAAACGGCTGTCAAGTCCTCCTGCCGCGATATAATCTTTGGTTCGCACCATCATGCAAGCGCCTGTTGCCCAGTGTATTTCAAGCGGTGTGTCGTATTGCCCGTGGTCTTTCTCCACCTTCTGCAATATTCTTCCGCGGCAGAAGGGATAACCGTATTTGTCGATGAAACCGCCAGCCGCTCCCGCATACTCGAAGCTTGTCTTGTCGTGATAGGCAAGAAGTTTCGGTTGGCACGCCGCCACGTCGGGATGATTTTCCATGAAGTCGAGCAGCGGAGTTGTCCAGCCTTCGGGCGTTTCCACATCACTGTTCAGGAGCACCGCGTATTCGTGGTCAATATGCTCGAATGCACGGTTGTAACCTTCGGCGAAGCCATAGTTCTCGGGCAAAGGGATTATCCTGACGGATGGAAACTCCGCGCGCAGTATTTCCAACGAGTTGTCTGTCGAGCCGTTGTCGGCAACGATGATTTCTGCGTCGCCGGAGTTAGCGACAACTGACGGAAGAAACTTGCGCATCATTTCTGCGCCGTTCCAGTTGAGTATGACTACTGCGAGATTCATTAAAATACGTGTTGATTATTGATATTTATTAATGATTATTGATTAATGCGGTGTTTTATTTACTTCGAATTAATCATTAATAAATAAGGCAATTATATACTTTTTGACCTAACTCGTACTAAAAGCGAGAATCACTCTCGCTTTTTTAAATTTTCTCAATTGGAGTTATTGCCTTTCGTTTTTTATATGCTTTCAAATAGTCTCCATAGAGTCTATTACGTGATTGTACAGATAATGGTTTTCGAGGTTTTGATGGTGAAACTTGCATATTATTTGCTTTGTCTCTC
>JABUUE010000017.1:27864-55967 GCA_021443335.1 Bacteroidaceae bacterium | reverse complement strand
TGTTTTGTTGCTGCAAATATCATATTGTGTAAATCATTTTCTGTTAATCTTATAATCTTTCTCATAATTTATAGGAATTTGTTTGCCTATAAATATTGTGTGATGCAAAAATATTTTTCTTTTTTCAAAGTTGGTGATATTTATTGTTAAATAATAAAATCCTAATAAAATATGAATAAAAGAACAATTAGACTCACAGAGTCACAGTTACACAACCTCATAAAAGAAAGCGTAAAGAAAGTTCTAAGAGAATCTTCGGATAGTGTTTCTCCTCAACCTTTCGGTCGAGCAGAAGATGCATATTCTACGGCTTCTGATGAAGACGAAGCAAGACATAGGGCGTTTCGAGCAAAATACTACCCTTGGGATAATTGGCCCGATGCTCAAACACTTGAAGGCTTAATTACTATAGCATATCATTTAAGAAGCGATTTTGATAGTGGTAAATATAGTTATAACCATTTGATTTCTGATTTATATGATAAGATTAATCAATAAAGTTTGAGATATAATTAAAGCATCACTCAGTATGGGTGAGGTTTATTCATTTTCTTTCGGGGTCAAATAGTATATAATTGCCTAACTAATCATTAATCATTAATTCGCGGGATTATATAGTTGCTGCCGCCGATGAAGAGGATGTCGTTTTCTGATGCTTCTGCCTTTGCCGCCTCGTAAGCGTCTTGCGCGTTAGGGTAAGCGTTGCCGCGGAGGTCGTAACCGTAGGCTATGTGCTGCAGTTTCTTTGCCGGAATTGCGCGGTGGGAGTCGGCTTGTGTGAAGTAGTAACGGGCGTTTTTCGGAAGCAGACTCAGTACGGCGTAGAGGTCTTTGTCGTCAACCATCCCGAAGACTATGCGTAGTTGTGGCGACGGTCCTGCTTCTTTTGCCTCAATCCATTCGCCGCGCTTCTGCTCGATTGTGCGCTTCAGTTGTGCTGAGAGATACTGCCATCCTGCGGGGTTGTGGCCTGTGTCTATGATTGTTGTTGGCTTTTCGGAGATTATCTGCCATCGTCCGATAAGACCGGTAAGACTTGTAATATTTTTCAGAGCTTCTTTGAACGCTTCGAGGTCAGTGGAAATTCCCTCTTCGTTGAGCAGTTTTACGGCGGCGAGTGCTGTGCGAATGTTCTTGGCTTGGTAATCGCCTTTCAGTTCGCAGGCTTCAATGTACGGCTGCAGCTCGTCGTCCTTGACACTTGTTTCAGCAAGGTGCAGACTTGTGTTGGCCTGTGACGCTGTCATCATGAATACTGGCAGCGTGTCGGAATGTGCCTCGCCGATGACCACTGGCACGCGGTATTTGATGATGCCTGCCTTTTGTGTGGCTATCTCGTGCAGTGTTTCGCCGAGAAGGTTGGTGTGGTCATGTGCGATGTTCGTGATGACGGAAAGCACAGGGCGGATGATGTTTGTGCAGTCAAGCATGCCGCCAAGTCCAACTTCCACAACTGCTATCTCTACTTCCGCCTTGGCGAAATAATGGAATGCGAGGGCGGTGGTTATCTCGAAGAAGCTGGGCTGGAGAGGTTCGAAGAAGCTTTTATGGTTTTCCACGAAATCTACAACCTCCTGTTCCGGTATCATTTCTCCATTGACGCGTATGCGCTCGCGGAAAGAGTGGATATGTGGCGAGGTGTAGAGTCCAACCTTGTAGCCTAATGTCTGCAGGTAAGCCGCTAACATAGACGACGTGCTGCCCTTGCCGTTGGTGCCTGCGACGTGGATGGTCTTGTAGTTTTCGTGAGGATGACCGAAATATTTGTCAAGAGCGAGAGTGTTCTCCAACCCTTCCTTGTAAGCCGCCGTTCCCTGTTTGTGAAACATCGGGGTTGACGAATAGAGGTAATCTATGGTTTGTTGATATGTCATTGTCTGTTGTTTTCTGAGAGTTTTGAGATGACAAGTCCGGCGAGTGTGAAGCCGAAGATGGCTGTGATATGTGCGAGCGAGCCGTTGAACGCCACCTTATGGAATGCTTCCGGGCTGTTGTCGCCTTGTGTGCCAGTGCCCTTGTTCTCAAGCAGTTCGTCGCTATAGACGCAGAGAAATTTCCTGCCGGGCATTGTGCGCTGCTTCTTGAACTTGTTGCGAAGAGCGCGGGCAAGTGGGCATCCCTGCACCTTCCAGAACTCAGCAACCGCGACACGGGTAGGGTCGAGTTTGAGTGCTGCTCCCATACTTGATACGAAAAAGCCAAGCCGCTCCCTTTCGCTTTCTGTTTCAGGAAGGGTAGGGGAGAGTCTTGGCTTTGTTGCATGAAGTATCAAATGGGCTTTTGCCGTAAGACTGTCTATGGCATCGATGATGAAATCGTAGGCTTCGAGATTGAAGTCTGCTGCCGTCTCTGGTGAGTAGAGCTTGTTGAGAGCCGTGATTTCAGCCTCTGGGTTTATTTGCAGCAGTCGCTGTTTCAGCACTTCCACCTTGGACTTTCCTACAGTCTCGACGGTTGCCATAAGCTGTCGGTTGATGTTTGTAGGCGACACTATGTCGGCATCAACAATTGTAAGCTTGCGGATGCCTGTGCGTACAAGGCTTTCGGCGCACCAGCTTCCTACTCCTCCGACACCGAAGATTATGCCTCGGGCAGATTGTATGCGCTCCACCGCCTCGTCGCCGAGAAGTCGCTGAGTGCGGCTGAGAAGGTTATTCTGAAATGATTTCGACTCCATCTTCTGTGATGAACAATGTCTTTTCCCATTGGGCTGAAGGCTTCTCGTCGCCGGAAATAACCTCCCATCCGTAAGGGTCATCGGCATCGATGAACACCTTGTGTGTTCCCATATTAATCATTGGCTCTATGGTAAAGACCATGCCCGGCACGATGAGCATTCCGCGTTTCTTCTGGCGATAGTGGCAAACCTCCGGTTCCTCGTGGAATTTCAGTCCCACGCCATGTCCGCAAAGGTCTTGCACAATGCCGTAATGGTGCTTGTCGCAGATAGTCTGTATGACATCGCCAATGTCGTTGATGAAGCCCCATGGCTTGGCTGCCTCAATGCCTGCCTCAAGACATTCCTTAGCCACGCGCACGAGTTTCTCTTTCTCTGGCGTGGTTTTTCCGCCCACGATAAATGTTCGGTTGGCGTCGGCGTAATATCCGTTGAGGATGGTTGTTACATCCACATTCACGATGTCTCCTTCTTCAAGAATGTCTTCTTCTTTCGGGATACCGTGACAGACAACCTCGTTGATGGATGTGCAGCAGTGCTTGGGGAACCCCTCATAGTTTAAAGGTGCGCAGATGCCGCCGTTCTTCTCCGTGAAGTCGGCAACGAGATTGTCTATCTCGAGTGTGCTCATGCCTACACGGATATTCTCCTGCACAAGGTCGAGCACGGCAGTGTTCAGTTTTCCCGCCTTGCGTATTCCGTCCATCTCCTCAGGAGTTCGTATGAGGTTTCTGTTTGGAACCAGACAACCTTTCTTTTGGAAGGACAGCACTTTTTCGTCAAAGGCCGTTAATGGCTGGTTTTCCGGGACGATCCAGCGGTGCTTTTTGTATGCCATTTATCTTTTTTCCTATTTTGAATGTTTTCTTTTTTGTGTCGTCTTTGCCTTCTTGCTTGTTGTCGTCTTTGGATGTTTCTGTGGTATCTTCAAGCTCCTCGTCAGCCGTGACTTCCACTTCGTCCATGTCCTCTTCCTCCTTCTCCTTCTCCTTCTTTGCTTCGTCTTCCTTCTTGTTCGGATCTTCCGTGTGCATTCGGATGAGTTTTATGTTTCGCACAAAGGCAAGTTTTGTGGTTGTCTGTGTGTCGTTAGGGTCGGAGGTGAAGACGATGAAGCCTGAAACGGATTTTATGCCAAGTCTTGTGTCGTCGCCAACGGTGAGTGTGGCGTGCATTGGCGATGAGAAATGCTGGTTGGTAAATGCAACACTGTCGTTTTTCAGTCTGATGGCAAGCATTGCCACGAGGTCGCGGCGACCGTCTTGAACGATAAACTCGGTGTCGAACGAGAGCAGCATCTTGTCGCCAGCCTTGTAGGCTGTGTCAGCCTTAAGCTCAAACTGCTTTACGCTGTATGGGGCATATTGCAGAAAAAGGATGGACGAGGCGTCGTTCCAGACGTTTGTTGTATCGGCAGAAGAGAAGCCCTCACCCATAGAGTTGAGGTCTTGTACATTGCCACCCATAGCCACGATTTTCTCCGACATCCTGTATTCTATATTATTATATATGTCTTTCAGCAGTCGGTAGTGGCGGGTGTAATATACCATCGAGGAGTCGAACTTTGCCTGTGTGATGCCGTACTTGTCCAAGATGTCGCTATACATCTTGTCTTCGTTAAGCTTATCGTCCTGTTTTGCGAGGCAAGAAGCGATATGGTAGTCATAGAGAATGTCTTCCATATCACTTTCGGAGATGATATGGGAAGGCAAACTCGGGCGGCACGATGCCAACAGTATCGTAAGCATCGCGGAAATGAAAAACAAAATATGTTTTCTTGTTGACACCATTATCAGGTACTTTCTACTTTCTCTTTGTTTCTTTCAGACAAAGTTCTGAGTTCCTTTGGGCAGAATATGGCGAGAGCCACAACACCAACGCTTATTGATGCGTCGGCGAAATTGAACACTGGCGAGAAGAACACAAAGTCTTCGCCTCCCCAGAATGGTAGCCAGTCGGGAAATTGCGACACGATGAGTGGGAAGTAGAACATATCCACCACTTTGCCTTCAAGGAAGGGGGCGTAGCCTGTGCCAAACTCAACAAACTGCGAGACGTAGAACGGCGTTGACTCTTCGAAAATCAATCCGTAGAACATGCAGTCGATGAGGTTTCCCGCCGCGCCGGCAAGTATCGCTGAAAGTATTGCGACATAGACTGTTCTTGCTCCTTGGCGTATAATCTTTGCGATATACCATATAAGTATTCCAATGGCAACAGCGCGGAACAAACTCAGCGCAATCTTCGGCATGACAGACATTCCGAAAGCCATTCCCTTGTTCTCGATAAAGGAGATGTAGAACCAGTCTGCCACGCGGACGCTCTCGTGCAGATGGAAGTTTGTCTTGACCTCAATCTTTATGATTTGGTCGATAATGAGTATTGCCACTGTAATAACAATGGCAACACAAACTTGTATTTTCTTGGACATCAGTGATTCTTGTTAGCATTCTTTGACGCCACGCTGAGAGTTGCGTGAGGCACAACGCGGAGACGCTCCTTTGGTATCAGCTCGCCTGTCATTCTGTCGATGCCATAAGTCTTGTTCTTTATTCTCAGCAGAGCGCCCTCAAGACCTTGGATGAACTTCTGGTGGCGTGCTGCCATCTTCAGCATTTCCTCTTTTGATTGTGTCTGACTGCCTTCCTCAAGAATCTTGTATGTAGGCATGGTGTCCTCAACATCGTTGCTGTCTTCGCCACGGATTGTACGCATAAGGTCGTTGAACTCTTTGCGTGCTATCTCTAACTTCTCGTTGATGATTACCTTGAACTCTTCAAGTTCCTCATCGCTGTAACGCTTTTTTACTTCTTCCATTATATATTAAGGTGTATTTTATGTTTTTGGTGGGTTCTTGAACTTCTTGCTCCACTATGCTTGCTGTACGATTATTACCGCCTTGAAATCTTCGAAGTCAACAAGTTCTCCTTCAGGCTGACCGAGTGTTATTGAGTTTGCAAGCACCTGAGCGGCAATGTTGTCTTGGAACTTTCCGAGCACAGCCTCTGTCTCTGGCGTTGCTGTTATCTCAACCTTGATGCGGTCGGTGATGTTGAAGTCTTGTGATTTACGGAGACCTTGAATGTGCTTGATGAGTTTACGAGAGTAACCTTCAAGTTTCAGCTCCGGAGTTATTGTGATGTCGAGCGCAACAGTTGTTGTGCCTTCGTTGGCAACGCTCCATCCAGGAATGTCTTGTGACATAATTTCCACGTCGGAACGCTCGATGACTGCTGGTTGTCCTTCCACGGTGAGTGTCAGTTGTCCGTTAGCTTCGAGTTCTGAGATTTGCTCCTGCGACATTGATAATACAGCCGCGTTGACAGCCTTCATCAGTTTGCCGAACTTCTTACCCATAACGCGGAAGTCGCACTTCACATTCTTCACAAGCAGTTTTCCGTCCATCAGTTGGAGTTCCTTCACATTGACTTCCTTCTTGATGATGTCAGCCATGCGGTTGATATGCTCGCTGAGAACAGGGTCGGTGTCTGGAACGGCAAGCGACTGGAGAGCCTGTATTACAGGAATCTTCACCTTCTTGCGGATAGAAAGTCCCATAGATGTAACCTTCATCGCGTCTTGCATAGCAAGCTCAAGCTCGCGGTCGATATAAGCTTCGTTGAATGTCGGGAACTTTGCAAGATGAACAGAAGCTGCCGAGTCGCCACCCACTGGCGCTTTCAGGTCGCAGTAGAGCTGGTCTGCGTAGAAAGGAGCGATAGGAGCGATGAGACGGCTGAGAGTCTCAAGGCAAGTGTAAAGTGTCTGATAAGCAGAGAGTTTGTCTTGCGTCATCTCGCCACCCCAGAAACGAGGCTTGTTAAGACGGATGTACCAGTTTGACAGATTATCTACAACAAACGACTGTATGAGACGTCCGGCAGGAGTCATGTCAAGGTCGTCGAAGTATGTCTGAACATTCTTCACGAGTGTGTTTAGCTCTGACAGCAGCCAGCGGTCGAAGTCAGGACGGTCGTTGTAGTCAATGTCAGCCTCTTTATACTCAAAGCCGTCAACATTTGCGTACATCGTGAAGAACGAATATGCCTGCTGAAGCTTGATAAAGAACTGACTTGTAACCTCTTTCACACCCTTAGGATCGAACGAGAGGTTGTCCCAAGGAGAGGAATTTGTTATCATGTACCAGCGTACTGCGTCTGCTCCGTATTCGCCGATGCATTCGAAAGGATTGATGACATTTCCGAGACGCTTTGACATCTTCACGCCGTTCTTGTCGAGAACAAGTCCGTTAGAGATAACATTCTTGTATGCAACAGAGTCAAAGACCATTGTGGCGATGGCGTGGAGAGTGAAGAACCAACCGCGTGTCTGGTCAACACCTTCGGCGATGAAGTCTGCCGGGAACGCCTTGCCCTCGTCAATGAGCTCACGATTTTCGAAAGGATAGTGGATTTGCGCGTAAGGCATTGCACCAGAGTCAAACCACACATCGATAAGGTCGAGTTCGCGAGTAAGCGCACTGCCGTCCTTGCCAACAAGTTTTATGTCGTCAACATAAGGGCGGTGGAGGTCGATGCGGTCATAGTTCTCTTGCGTCATATCACCGGGAACAAAGCCTTTGTCCTTGAAAGGATTGCTTGGCATAACGCCCGCAGCCACAGCTTTTTCTATCTCGTTGTAAAGTTCTTCAACACTGCCGATGCAGATTTCCTCCTTTGTGTCGCGGTTGCGCCAGATAGGAAGCGGTGTTCCCCAGTAGCGTGAGCGTGAGAGGTTCCAGTCGTTGAGGTTCTCAAGCCATTTTCCGAAGCGTCCTGTACCTGTTGATTCCGGCTTCCAGTTGATGGTCTTGTTCAGCTCAAACATACGGTCTTTGCACGCTGTTGAGCGGATGAACCAAGAGTCGAGCGGATAGTAAAGCACTGGCTTGTCGGTACGCCAGCAGTGAGGATAGTTGTGAACGTGCTTCTCAATTTTGAATGCCGAGCCTTCCTCCTTCATCTCAAGACACATAATGACGTTGAGGTCCATGTCCTTTGAGGCAGCCTTCTCGTCATATTTGCCGTCCTTGTTGTATTTCGGATCGTAAGCGTTCTTCACGAAATCGCCGCTGTGTTTCCAGTAGCCTTCCATTACGCAGAGCTCAACAAACTTTGCGTCGATGTCATCCTTCACGAAGTATTTGCCGGTAAAGTCAACCATTGGACGAGTGTCGCCAGCCTTGTCTAATATAAATAATGAAGGAATGCCAGCGTCTTTTGCCACTTTCGCGTCGTCGGCACCGAATGTCGGAGCGATATGAACAACGCCGGTACCGTCTTCTGTTGTCACATAATCGCCGGGGATAACGCGGAAGGCCTCAGCCTCCTTTACGATAATCTCTTCGCCTTCAAGAGCGCAAGGCTTAACCCACGGCATAAGCTGGTTGTAGTGTATTCCAACAAGGTCAGAGCCTTTGCCGCGCCATAAGATAGTGAGCGGAGTCTCGTTTCCCTCTTCATCCTTTTCCGGTGTGAAATAAGCTGATAGGCGTGCTTCGGCGATGATGTATATTGCTTCTTCGCCAGAGTATGGATTATGGCCTTTTACGGCAACATAGTCAATCTTCGGACCAACGCAGAGAGCTGTGTTTGAAGGCAGAGTCCAAGGCGTTGTTGTCCATGCAAGGATGTAGGTTTTCAGTCCTTCAGGGATATTTCCTACAACTTCACCCTTGCCTTTAAGCATCTCGCAAGCGTCTTTTGTCAGGAACTGCGCAGTAACTGTTGTGTCCTTGACATCACGATAACAGCCGGGCTGGTTCAGTTCATGAGAAGAAAGACCTGTTCCCGCTGCCGGAGAATAAGGCTGGATGGTATATCCCTTGTAGAGCAAGTCTTTGTTGTATAGCTGTTTGAGCAGATACCACAATGTCTCGATATATTTGTTGTCGTAGGTGATGTAAGGATGTTCAAGGTCAACCCAATATCCCATCTTGTCGGTGAGTTGTGTCCACTCGTCGGTGTACATCATCACGTTCTCGCGGCATTTCTGGTTGTAGCCGTCAACAGAAACCTTTGGCCCGCCAATGTCTTCCTTTGTGATGCCGAGCTCTTTCTCTACTGAAAGTTCCACTGGCAGTCCGTGAGTGTCCCATCCAGCCTTGCGCTTCACTTGGAAACCTTGCATGGTCTTGTAGCGAAGGATGGTGTCTTTTATTGTTCTACCCATGACATGGTGGATGCCGGGATGTCCGTTAGCAGAAGGAGGTCCTTCAAAGAAGATATATTCAGGGCAGCCTTCACGCTCCTCAACAGAACGCCAAAAGAGATTTTGTTCCTGCCATTTCTTCAGAATGTCAAGATTTGTTTGGGGTAAGTTTATTGAGTTGTGAGTATTGAATTTCATATTTTGCACTATTTCGTTTCCAAATCCACTATTCTTGGAGCCTTTTCTTCCGCCTTTGCGGTGTCGTGGGCAATGAGATACTGATCAAAAAGTTCGAGGGCAGCCTGTGTGGCGATGGCGAGGTTCTTGTCGCGACCGTGGTCTTCGGTCAGTTTCATAGTTATGATATCATCCTTTGTGCCACAAGCTAAATAGATTGTTCCTACTGGATTTTCCTTTGTGCCGCCAGCAGGACCAGCCCAGCCTGTTGAGGCTATGGCAAGTTCGGTGCCGAGAGCCTCGCATGCTCCTTTTACCATTTGTATTGCCACCTCTTCACACACCGCTGTTTTCTCTTCGATGAGTGCTGCATCTACGTTCAGGAGATTTACCTTGATGTCATCGTGATAGCATATTATTCCGCCGCGGAAATAGTGTGATGCACCCGCTGTCAGTACGAGGGCTTCTGCTACTCTTCCGGCGGTGCAGCTCTCCGCTGTGCCTATTGTGTGGCCTTCCCATAGACGGGTAGCCAACTCCTTAGATAAAACCTTGTTTTGAAAGTCCATATAAGTATATTTTAAGTTTCGCAAGCTCAACTTTAGGTTTTAAGGTTATTAGGTTGGAGGTAGTATGTGGTTGTTTTAAGGTTTAAGGTTTATGGTTTTAGGTATTTTGTGGTTGTAGTAATCTAACCTTAAACCTTTAACCTTTAAACCTTTAACCTTTAACCTTTAAACCTTTAACCTATTGACCTTTATTCAACTTTTGCTTGCAATAGTTGAGTTACTTATTATATGTACATCCTGTTGTGGGAACGGGATTTCGATATTGTTGCTATTCAGGGTGTTGTATATCAGTGTTCTCAACATACTTTCCACTACAGGCTGCTTTTGCACGTCCACCCAACTGCAAAGAGTGAAGTTGACGCTGCTGTCTCCCAACTCGCTGAGTACGGCAGTAACAGGCTTCTTCTTGTCAATGCCTGCTATCTTTGCGGCTTTTACGGCGTTGATGATAAGGTCTGTAACCTGCTTGACATTACTTCCGTATGCCACGCCAAATTCTATCTTTGACAGGACAAAGCCGTGATTTCGGGTGAGGTTTTTGTAGTTCTTCGTGAACAATTGCGAGTTCTGGAAGGCTATTACCGAGCCGTCGATTGATTCGAGGAGAGTACTTGTGTAGGAGATGGATGTTACTCGTCCTCTTGTTCCGTCACACTCTATGAAATCGCCTATCTTGATGCGGCCGGTCATCAGCGAGATGCCGTAGTAGATGTTCTCGATAATATCCTTTGAAGCGAAACCGATACCTGTTGACAGACCGCCGCCGATAACGGCAATCCATGTGGTGTTCACCCTCATTATGAAAAGGCTTATCAGGAACCACGCGCCCCAGACAAACACCTGTACAACATTCTTTATCATCACCGTGCGGCTGTTTGCCGATGAAGGGTCTTCTGCCGAGAAGTGATGCTTGGAAATCTCGATGATGAGCTTGCTGATGAACGAGAACACGAACCAGAGGCTGAGTATTATGATGACAGATAGCATCGAGAGACGGAGATTGTTCTCGTTTACCACATCATATTTGAAGAAGCGCATCACGGTGTCGCTCAAGTTGAATACATCGGCTGCCCAATATACTGAAATCATCACAGAAAGGATGCCGAGCACAGGCACAATCACTGAGTTCACTAAATAGAAGAACCACACCTTTGTAATAGGCTGGTTGACAATGTCTTTCTTCTTCTCGTACGACCTCATCCAGTCTTTTAGGCAACTTATTGTCAAGATACAGGTCAGCTGCATTGTCCACCATATCAGCGCTTGAACGGCGAGCAGGGTGAAGCCGATGAAGGAGCAGATGACGCTGAAAACGAATATCACCTGTGAGATTTGCGCATACAGGAGGTCTATCTGCGACACTTTGGCCTTGTTTATGTGAAGCATGTACCATTGAGCAAGGGCACAAAGCAGTATTATCGGAGGGAAGATAAGGTTTACTAATGCGTTAGGTATCAGTACTATACGGAAAACGATGACGATAAAGCTGACAAATATCAGCGGACTGTAGGTGCGGTAAGCATATTTCAACTGTTCGGGCGCTACTCGTGCGAGGACAGAGAGTATAATCACGCCGATAAGCCACGAATATTGCACGAGCAGTCCTCCAGCCATAATCAGGAAATTCTGTTCCGACAGGCTGCTGACCACCTCTATCGCTATGGCAAAAGTGATGACTGTCGTTGCCATTATTATGCTGCCGCGGCGTTCAAGGAAGCCCGGTGTGCGGAAGCGTTTTGGCAACAGATAGCGGATGACAAGCACATTCAGCAGGACAGATATTATGCCGTAGAAGAATATCGCTCCGAAAAGGAACCACATCACCCTCACATCCCACTCGGAATGGGTCTTCCTGTAAGCCTTGTATTTGTCGTTGACCGCCTCTTTTACGTCCGACATCTGTGCGGCGAAAGAGGTCAATATCGTCAGATAGTCGCTGCCGCCATTCTTGAAGATGCTGCGTTGTATTTCCGCATATCTGATGTTGGCGTAGTCGTTCAGGTGTTTCAAGTGGTCGTCAAGCTCGTGATATTGCTTGAGGAAATCCTGCATGCGCTCATTCCGCTCCTGCAGTTGGCGTTGCAGGTTTATTGCAAGCGCTAGACATACGGCTTTGTCCTCCCGGGCTGTGGAATCTAAAACATCGTTGGGCATAGTCTTCAGCGTGGTGATAAGACTGTCATAGCGTGCCACGTCAAAAACCATCTTGTCGGCGAATTTCTGGAATGGACGAGTGTGTATCTTGAAGTTCTTGTATTGCTCTGTTGCCTCGTGGCAGGCATAAGCCAAGTCAAACACGTAATCCTTCTTCTGCGAATATAGCATCAGAGCGTTCTGGTCACTCTTCTTCATAATGTCGAACATATTGTTCTGGGCATTATTGTTGCGGCGTTGGTAGTTAGTGTTTGTCAGGGTGTTTTCCCTGTATGCAGTGGTCAACTCCTGACGCAGTATTACTAACGTGCCAGCGAGGTCTTTCTCCTTCAACACAGCGCTTGCATCGAGGGCGAAAAGTGCCATAAATATTATGAGAGTGACTGTTTTTCTCATCGTGTTTCCAATAAAACGGTGCAAAATTACAAATAATTATGAATTATTAATATGATTTGCTAATATTTTTATACCTTTGCCGAAAATTCTTAATATATACAAGAGGTTATGAGGTCATAACCCCCAACCTCACAACAAATCAACCCCTACAACCCCATAACCTATGCTACTTATCGCAGACGCAGGCAGCACCAAGACAGAATGGTTTTACGACGGCAAGACATTCGTCACGCAAGGCATAAATCCGTTTCAGCAGAGCGAGGAAGTCATTGCCTCCATACTTGCTGAACTTGAAGGTCTTTGCCCTCAGAAGATTCGCTTCTACGGTGCCGGATGCACGCCTGAGAAAGCATTGATTGTTAGGCGCTTGTTGGCTGAGAGGTTTGCCGCCGCTGATATTGAGGTTTATTCCGATTTGCTTGCCGCCGCCCACGCTCTCTGCGGACATGGGAAAGGGGTGGCTTGCATACTTGGCACAGGCAGCAACTCCTGCCTGTATGACGGCGAGAAGATTGTGCAGAACACTCCTGCCTTGGGCTATATCTTGGGCGACGAAGGTGGTGGCGCTGTCCTCGGAAAGTTGTTCGTCAACGCATTGCTGAAAGGACGGTTGGACAAGAGCGTGGTCGATGATTTCACGACCTACTACTGTCAGACCTGTTTCCCGAATGCTGACTCGCCGACTGCCGATTTGAAGCTCATCCTCGCCGACATCATTGAACGCGTCTATCGCCGTCCGTTGGCTAACCGCTTCCTTGCGTCACTGTCAGTTTTTGTGGGCAAGCACCGCGACAATGCTGCCGTCCGCTCACTGATAAAGCAGAATTTTGCCGCCTTCCTCGACAATAATATCAAGCCTTACAAGCATAACGAAATCGCTTTTACAGGCAGTATCGCCTACCATTATGCTGACATACTTCGTGAGACGGCAGAGGAAAAAGGTTACAGCATAAAGAAAATAACGAAATCGCCGATGGCTGAACTGGTGAAGTTCTATACGGTCGGCACCAGCCCCCTAACCCCCTGAAGGGGGAAGTTGGCTCTGGCTTTGGCCTTGGCTCTGGACTTTCCTGTATTAGATAAAAAGCCAAAGCCAAAGCCAGAGTCAAAGCCAAAGCCAAGGCCAAAGTCAAAATAATTAGTTTCAATAAACATATAATGACATTTCAAGAACTTGGAGTTAATCCACAAATACTCAAAGCAATAGAAGAGATGGGCTTTGAGAAGCCGATGCCCGTGCAAGAGGCTGTTATCCCGAAACTGTTGGACAATGGTGGCGACGCCAACCACGACCTGATAGCTTTGGCGCAGACTGGTACTGGCAAGACTGCCGCCTTCGGTATTCCGCTCCTTCAGCGTATCAAGGTGCAGCAGCGCAGCACGCAGGCGCTTGTCCTTGCTCCTACGCGTGAGCTATGTCTGCAGATAGCCGACGACATTCGCGACTTCGGCAAGTTTATGACAGAAATAAACATCTGCGCCGTCTATGGCGGAACATCCCTTGAGCCGCAGATAAGGCAACTGAAGAAGGGAGCGCAGATTGTCGTTGCCACTCCCGGACGACTGATAGACCTGATGGAGCGCAAATGTGCCGACCTTACAGATGTGAAGACCGTTGTGCTCGACGAGGCTGACGAGATGCTCAACATGGGATTTTCCGAGAGCATCGACACCATCCTCGGAAGTATCCGCGAACAGAAGGACAAGGCTGCTGAGATGCCTGATGAGGAAAATATCGGCATCCGCCTGCTGCTCTTCTCCGCAACCATGAGCCGCGAGATTGAACGAATAGCCAAGTCTTACCTCTCAGACTATCAGGAGATTGTCGTAGGTTCAAGGAACGAAGGTGCGGAGCATGTGAACCACATATATTATATGGTGAATGCGAAAGACAAGTATCTTGCTCTGAAACGCATCGTCGATTACAATCCGAAGATTTACGCCATAGTATTCTGCCGCACAAAGTTGGAGACGCAAGAGATTGCCGACAAGCTTATCCGTGACGGATATAACGCAGAGTCGCTCCATGGCGACCTCTCACAGCAGCAGCGCGACCTAACCATGCAGAAGTTCCGCAACCATCTGACGCAGCTGCTTGTTGCCACTGATGTTGCCGCCCGCGGACTTGATGTCGAGGAACTCTCCCACGTCATCAACTACGGCTTGCCCGACGACATAGAGAGCTACACCCACCGCTCCGGTCGTACTGGCCGTGCCGGTCGCAAAGGCACTTCCATAGCCATCATCCACACCCGCGAGCGCAGCAAGATGCGCAACATAGAAAAGGAGATAGGCAAGCAGTTTGTCGCTGGCGAGATTCCTACGCCGCAGGAGATATGCAAGAAGCAGCTCTACAAGGTGATGGACCAGATTGTCAAGGCAGATGTCGATGAGGAGCAGATTGCTCCGTTCATGCAGGATATCAGCCGCTACTTCGAGTTCATCGACAAGGAGGATATTATCAAGAAGATCGTGTCTATGGAGTTCGGCCGTTTCCTCGCTTACTACAAGGATGCGCCTGAGATTGAGAAGCCTGTTGTGGAGAAAGAGCGCAAGAGCGCGCGCGACAACAAGCATACCAGCGGTAAGTTCAACGGCAAGACATATCCTGCGGAGAAAGGCTATGCCAAGCTCTTCATCAACCTCGGAAAGATGGACGGATTCTATCCCGGAGAGGTCATGCAGTTCCTCAACAAGCATGTTCACGGTCGGCAGGCTGTCGGACATATCGAACTGCTGCGTAACATGTCGTATATCGAGGTGCCGGAGCAGGATGCACAGAAAGTGATGTCAGCCCTTAATGGCACATACTACAAGAATCGCGAAGTGCGATGCAACCGTGCCGACGGAGGTAAAGCCTCACCCCCAACCCCTCTCCGTCAAGAGAGGGGAGTCATTAGTCAAGGTTCAAAGTCCAAGCCTAAAGCCAAAGCCAAAGTTCAAGGCCAAGGTTCAAAGTCAAAGTCTGCGTCAAAGTCCAAGCAAAGGTTCTTCGACGATTTCGAAAATCCCTTCGCAGAGTTTGAGAAGAAAATAAAAAAGAAAAACCTACCCGAAGGTCACGCCAGACGCAAACCAAAGAAGTAGCTCTGGCCCCCTAACCCCCTGAAGGGGGGGGAATTGACTCTGACTCAGACCTTGACACAGACACAGACACAGAGCCAAAGCCAAAGCTAAAGCCAAACACTAAAAATAACCTTATAAAACAATTCTCTCTCCTAAGCATATTATTCCCCTCTCCTGATGGAGAGGGGTTAGGGGTGAGGCTTTTTATCCTTATGAAAAACATCATTGTAACCCTTTCCCTTGTCCTCTTCGCCCTTACTGCCAATGCGGAGCGCGTAGATATGAAGCAGGCTGGTGCCGACGCTTCCGGTAAGTCACTCAACACAGAGATTATCAACTCCACCATCGTCCGACTGGCGAAGGCAGGGGGAGGAACACTCTTCTTCCCTGCTGGCGATTATCTCACTGGTCCTATCACTCTCCAGAGCAATATCACCCTCGACCTCGAGGCGGGAGCCACACTGCGCTTCTCCGACGACCCCGAGCAGTATGTTCCGATGGTCGATATCCGCTACGAGGGCGTGCTGCTCAAGAGCTTCCATCCTCTGATTTACGCCATGAATGCCGAGAACATCACCATCAAGGGCGAAGGAACACTCGACGGACAGGGCAAATACTGGTGGAACGAGTGCCACACAACGGCAAAGGCCATGCGCGAGGGCAAAGGCTATATCAACAAGTACCAGCAGATGTTCGCCGACGTGAACGATATGGAGCATCTGCGAGCAACAACCAACGAAGACTGGTCGTTCAATCTGAAGTACAACTTCCTCCGTCCGCCGTTCATACAGCCGCACCACTGCAAGAATGTCAAGATTCAGGGCGTTCACATACAGAACTCCCCCTTCTGGACGGTCAACCCGCAGTTCTGCGACAATGTCCTCATCGACGGAATAACAATCAATAATGTGCCGTCGCCAAACACCGACGGCATAAACCCGGAGTCATGCTCCAACGTACATATCTGCAACTCTCACATCTCTGTCGGCGACGACTGCATAACCATCAAGTCCGGACGAGACCTCAACGGACGTCAGGCAGGAAGGCCCTGCGAGAACATCACTATCACCAACTGCACAATGCTCTCCGGCCATGGAGGTGTGGTCATCGGCTCTGAAATGTCAGGGGGAGTAAAGAAAGTAACTATCTCCAACTGCGTCTTCGACGGCACAGACCGAGGCATACGCATCAAATCTACACGCGGGCGCGGAGGCATTGTCGAGGATATACGAGTCAGCAATATCGTCATGAACAATATTCAGCGAGAAGCTTTCGTCTTCAACCTCAAATACAGCAGAATGCCCGCAGAGCCTAAGAGCGAACGAACACCAGTCTTCCGAAACATCTTCATCAATGGATGCACTGTCAACGGCGTAAAGACACCCGTCAAGATTGTCGGACTGGAAGAAGCACCTATCACCGGCATTTCTATACGCGATGTTCAAGTGCAGAACGCTACAGGAGAAAACATCATCGAGAACTGCCACGACATAAGAATCGCAGACTTCGTAATCGACGGAAAGGAGTTTAAGGTGGAGTAATTTTCACCAATACACATCTTATTTTCTTCATATACAAAAAGTGTCAGCAAAAACGCGTTTTTGCTGACACTTTGCTTTTTTTGTGTTGTAAGGATTTTGGCGTCATTTAGAGCAAAGCGCAAGGATATTTTGTCATCAGCGCGCCGCCTACAGTCTTTCGATTAGCATCATGAGTATGAATCCTACGAGCAGTGCGTATGTGGCTTGTTTCTGAAATCCGTGTGCGTGGCTTTCTGGTATCATCTCGTCGCTGACGACATAGAGCATTGCTCCTCCCGACAGTGCGAGCATCAGTGGGAGTATGGCTGTTGACATAACGCCGAGGAAATATCCTGTAAAGACTCCGATGACTTCGAGCAGTCCGATGGCTACAGCAATGGCGAATGTTCTCATTTGGCTCACTCCGTTAAGTAGCAGTGGTGAGATGATGACCATTGCCTCCGGCACATTCTGTAGTGAGATGGCTATGGCGACGTTTGCTGCATTGTTTGTGTCATCGCCTCCGAAGCCGACACCGGCAGCCATTCCTTCTGGGAACTTATGTAGCGCGATTGCCATGACGAAGAGCATAACCTTGTTGAGGTGTTCGTTGTGCAGGTGTTGTTCCTGCTCCACGCCGGTGATGGTGTGTAGGTGTGGGGTGACGAGGTCGAGCGCATGAAGGAACAGCACTCCAAGTAGCACGCCAGTGCATGGCAACCACACGTCAGTCCACGAGGGGGCAAGCTCAAAGGCTGGAACGAGCAGTCCTAAGACTGATGCGGAGAGCATGATGCCGGCGCAGAGTCCGACGACGGAGTCGTTGACCTTATGGCTGACATTCTTGATGAAATAGCCGATGACGGAACCGATGACTGTGGAGCCGCCAACGCCAATGGCTGTTAGGAGTATAGGGTTCAAGGTTTGAGGTTATAAGGTTTGAGGTTATAAGGTTAAAGGTTATAAGGTTAAAGGTTATAAGGTTAAAGGTTGGAGGTTAAAAAATCTTTGAATTATTTTGTGGTTTATCAGAAAATGAGTAATTTCGCCGCGACAAACAGAAGTATTAACTCCAAAAAATTATTTATTATGGGAAACACAAAGTATTCAGGCACACAGACAGAGAAGAACTTGGAGGCGGCTTTCGCTGGTGAGTCTCAGGCTCGCAACAAGTACACTTATTTCGCTTCCAAGGCGAAGAAAGAGGGTTTTGAGCAGATAGCTGCCATCTTCCAAGAGACTGCGGACAATGAGAAGGAACACGCAAAACTATGGTTCAAGGAGCTTGCCGGCATCGGTTCTACGGCTGAGAACCTTGCCGCTGCTGCCGACGGCGAGAACTACGAGTGGACGGACATGTATGAGGGCTTCGCAAAGACTGCCGAGGCAGAGGGCTTTACGGAGTTGGCTGAGAAGTTCCGTCTTGTGGCTGCCATAGAGAAGCGTCATGAGGAGCGTTACCGCGCACTGCTCCGCAATGTGGAGGCACAGGAGGTGTTCAGCAAGTCAGAGGTCAAGGTATGGGAGTGCCGCAATTGTGGTCATATCGTGGTGGGAATAACGGCTCCTGAACTCTGCCCTACATGCGCTCATCCTCAGGCTTACTTCGAAATCCATAAGGAGAATTATTGATGGCCAATCCCCCCTTAGGGGGTTAGGGGGCTGGTTTCCGGCTCCCTTCCTTGTTCGTCGTCCGGCTCTATGACTGGCTCTTCCGGGTTTGGCTCTTCGATAGTCTCTTCTTCTATGCTGTCGTTAGGCTCGATGAGGGTAGAGTCTATCTCGTGCCTTTCGATAATCGTTTCGCAGTTGAACATCTCGTCGGTGAGGTCGAGCTCATCGGGTATCTGGAAATGTCCGTGGTAAGCGCGGAAGTTGCGGTCTCTCATCACTTTCTGCATGAACAGTCCGCAGATAGGCAGTGCCGTCTTGCTTCCTGAGCCAAGTGCTCCCGTGCGGAAATGAATGCTTCGGTATTCGCCGCCGACCCATGCTCCGCAGACGAGGTTAGGACTGACACACATGTACCAGCCATCGGAATGGTTGTTGGTGGTGCCTGTCTTGCCGCCGAAATCGGTGTCGCTGTAGTAGCCGATATAGTCGTTCAATCGTGCGGAGGTGCCGTTAGGCTCCGTGATACCGCCTCTGAGCAGCTGCTGCATAAAGAATGCCGACAGTGCTGGCACCGCCTTTTTCTTCTTGCTCTCGCTCTTGTCGCGGAATATCTCGTTGCCCTCAGAGTCGAGGACGCGCGTCACGAGCACTGGCTTCACATGGTAGCCGTAGTTGGCGATGGTGGAGTAGGCGTTAGTCATCTCGAGAAGGTTGACGTCTGACGCGCCCAAGGCGAGGGCGGGGGTGGCGTCGAGAGTACTGACGATGCCCATGTCGGTGGCTGTCTCTGCTATGCGGTCAACACCCAACTCTTGTCCCAAGCGCACAGCCACGGAGTTGACGCTTCGCGCGAAGGCTGCCTTGAGTGTCAGTGAGTCGTTGGAGAAGCGGCCGGTAGCGTTGCCGGGCGCCCACACCACTTCCTTATGCTCCCTCTTATCCCAGATTGTTGTGGAGAAATACTCGTCCTTTCTGCGGTCGCAAGGTGTCAGTCCTTGGTTCATCGCCTCGGTATAGACAAAGAGCTTGAAGGTGGAGCCGGGCTGGCGTGCCGCCTTCACCTTGTCGTATTGCCATGCGTTGAAATCGACATCTCCGACCCACGCTTTCACATGACCGGTGCTCGGCTCCATGGCGACGAATCCGCAATGCAGGAACTTCACCATATAGGCTATGGAGTCGAGTGTTGACATCTCGCGCTCTATAAAATGGTTTTTCTCGTTGTAAGAGAACAGCTTGACGGTGTGTTTCTGGTTGAGGTAATAGTTGATGGAGTCGATGTCGCCTTTGAATCTTTCCTTCAACTCGTTGTAAACAGGCAGCGTCTTCGCAATGCCTTCGATGAAGTCGGGCATCACTTTCTGGTGCTCGTCGCGCCACGGCTCTTCTTTTCCCCAGTGCTCGTTGAACTGCACCTGCAGACGTTTCATGTGTGTGAGCGCGGCATCTTCGGCGTAGCTCTGCAGACGTGTGTCGAGAGTGGTGTAAATCTTCAGTCCGTCGTTGTAGAGGTCAAGTCCCTCCTCGTCGCACAGTTCTTCAAGTTCTTTTGCCACTGCCTCTCGGAAATACGGCGCTTCGCCCGCCTGTTTCGTCTCTATGTTGTGAGACAGCTTTATCGGCTTCTCTCGGAGTTCTGCAAGCTCGTCCTGCGTGATGTCTCCATGCTCGTACATGAGTCCTAAGACCACATTCCTGCGTTCCTTTGAGCGCTCAGGATTTATCCTTGGGTTATAGGCAGTGCTGGCTTTCAGCATACCGACAAGTACGGCACATTCGTCGGCGGTGAGGTTCTTCGGCAGTTTGTCGAAATAGGTCTTGGCGGCGGTCTTTATGCCGTAGATGTTTCCTCCAAACTCCACTGTGTTGGCATACATAAGTAGGATTTCCTCCTTGGAATAGGCGAGTTCCAACTTTGTTGCCACTATCCACTCCTTGGTCTTGGTGATGAGCATTCCCAATCCCGGCACTTTGCACAGCGGACCGGAATTGTGGCGCGTTCTGGTGCGGAAGAGGTTTTTCGCCAACTGCTGTGTGATGGTCGATGCCCCGCGCGGCTTCTGCAGGAGCAGACCGTCTTTCATGGCGCCGAGGATGGCTTCGAAATCAACACCGTGGTGCACATAGAAACGCTCGTCCTCGGTGTCAACAAGCGTCTTCCAGAAGATAGGGTTGACGGCGTTGAAGCTGACGGGCGAGCGGTTTTCGTTATAGAACTTTCCGATGAGCACGCCGTCGGCACTGTAAATCTCTGATGCTATATGCTTCTCCGGGTTGCGTATGTTCCAGAAGCCGGGGGAGCTGCCGAAGAGTCCGAGGAAGTTGATATCGACCATGCCGAAGAATGTCAGCATGAATATTATGAACGAACAGATGGAAAGGATGGTCTTTGTGTACCATGCCCTTCCCTTGAAAAGCCCTACATACCACTTGCACAGGTTATACACCTGCTTGAATGGCCATATCAATATACGAAATAATTTTGTCTTCATCGTCGGGGTTATACCATTTTATATCGTTGTCGCGGCGGAACCATGTGAGCTGTTTCCGGGCGTATTTCCTTGAGTTGTTCTGTATCTTCTCTATCGCCTCGTCAAGGGTGAGCACACCGTCGAAGTGAAGGAAGAGTTCCTTGTAGCCTACGGTGTTTAGCGAGTTGAGCCCGCGGTAGGGGTAAACCTTTCTTGCCTCTTCCACCATGCCTTGGTCTATCATGGCGTAAACCCTCTTGTTTATGCGGTTGTAGAGGTCGTCGCGGTCGCGGTTAAGCCCTATCTTGACTGTCTGAAACGGTCGTTCCTTCTTTTCGTTGGTGCGAAAGGATGTGTATGTGTGACCTGTCTGATAGCATATCTCCAAGGCGTGGATGATGCGCTTGGGATTTTTCAGGTCAACGATGCTGTAATATTCGGGGTCAAGGAGCCGCAGTTCGTTACGCATCTTGTCGATGCCTTCCGCAGCATAGCGGTCGAGGAGCTCCTGACGGATATCGTCTCTGACGGTGGGGATGTCGTCAATGCCTTTGCACACGGCATCTATATACATCATGCTTCCGCCGGAGAGGAGTCCCGCCACCTTGGTGTTGCCGGAAGAGGAAGGGTTGTCGGCAAGCAATGTCATCACCTCCTCCTCGTATTTCGACGCACTGTAATAGTCGTGAATGGAGAGGTTGCCCACGAAATAGTGGTGAACCTGCTGCATGTCCTCGGCTGTCGGTGCGGCAGTGCCGATGGGCAGTTCGCGGTACATCTGGCGCGAGTCGCAGTTTATGACAGGCACACCAAGATGCTTGGCAACCTTCATGCAGAGCGCCGACTTTCCGACGCCCGTAGGACCAAGTATGACTATCAGTTTGCGGTGCATGGTGGGGGGGCTTGGCTTTGGCCTCCTAAAGTACAAAGTAGTAAGTATTAAGTAGTAAGTATGATTACCTTTATTAAGTACGAAGTACAAAGTACGAAGTAGTAAGTATGATTTGTTTTGGAGGTTTCTTTTTCTGCCTTTAAGTGGGTAATCATACTTAGTACTTAGTACTTAGAACTTAGTACTTAGTACTTAACAAGACACTTGTCTTGAACTCTGCCATGCCTTTCACATCTTCCACGCTTGCTGCGATGTAAGCCTTGAAGACGCCGGGCTCGCTGACGAACTTATGCTCCGCCTCGCTCCAGTACTGCAGCATTTCTTCTGTGATTTCGAAGGTGGCAGTCTTTGTCTCGCCCGGCTGCAGGTCGAGCTTCTTGAAGCCTTTGAGTTCCTTTGTCGGGCGGTCAACAGTGCATTTCGGGTCGCCGATATAGAGCTGCACAATCTCCTTGCCGGCGCAGTTGCCGGTGTTTGTTACATCGACACTGACGGTAAGTTTCTGGTCTGCGGTCATTGTCTTTGCAGAGATAACGGGCTTGCCATATTTGAATGTAGTGTAGCTGAGGCCGTAGCCGAACGGGAATTGCGGCTTCACCTTGTGGGTGTCGAAATGACGGTAGCCTACATAGATGTCATCCTTGTAATATACCTGCTTGTCAACGCCCGGGAAAGCCTCTTTGCCAAACTGCATGAAGTAGTAGTCGTCGAGTTTCTTCGCCCAGCTGATAGGCAGTTTTCCGCTTGGACAAACCTTTCCGGACAGGATATTGACCATTGCGCGGCCGCCCATGGAACCGAGATACCAGATATGGACAAGGCCTTGGATTTTGTCGAGCCAAGGAGTTTCGTAGGCAGAACCGCCGTTGTTGACAACGACAATGTTCTTCTGGATGTTTGCCAATGCCGTGATAAGCTCGTTCTGACCGAATGACAGTCCGTAACCCTTGCGGTCGGCGCCTTCACAGTCCTGATGCTTGTTCTTGTTCAGTCCTCCGATGAAGATGATGAGGTCGGCGGTCTTTGCCTTTTCCACAGCCTCTTTGAAGAGTTTCTCCTGCACAGTGCCCGGCACTTGATGCTCGTTGTCATAATCCAACTCGCCGCTCTGGTAGCCTTGAGCGTAGTCTATCTTGTCGCCATAGACAGCCTTGAACTCATCGAGAGGGAACACATCGCCCTTGGTCTTAAGTTCGGAAGAGCCGCCGCCCTTGCTCAGGTCGCGTGTGGCATTCTCGCCGACGATGAGAATCTTGTTGTATTTCTCCGGCTGGATAGGCAGTATGTTCTTCTCGTTCTTCAGCAGCACGATACCTTCCTCGCCAATGCGCAGGGCTGCGTCGTAATGGTCTTGTGAGCACTGCTTTCCGATGATGCGGTTGGGGTTCATGGATGTGCGGAAGATTGTTCTAAGCACTCGGCTTGCCTTCTCGTCGATGACCTCCATCGGAATCTTGCCTTCAGCGGCGAGAACCTTCATCGGATGTGCCATATAGTAATTCTCGAACTCTCCGTTGACACCCGCTGATTTGCCGTTGGTGAAAGAGCCCATCTCTATGTCGAGACCTCCGTAGATGGCTTCTTCTGTGGAATGGCAGCCGCCCCAGTCGGAGACGACAGCGCCGTCAAATCCCCATTCCTTCTTCAGGATGTCGTTGAGCAGCGTGTTGTTGTGTGAGCAGTGGGTGTTGAGCCATTTGTTGTAAGAACCCATGATTGTCCAAACGCCGTAATCCACACATTTCTTGAATGCAGGCAGATAAATCTCGCGCACGGCACGCTCGCTGACATTTGCGTTGTATTCGAAGCGGTCGGTCTCTTGGTTGTTCAGGAAGAAATGCTTCAGACAGCAGCCTACGCCATTCTTCTGCACCTCAACAATATAAGGCCATGCCATCTCTCCGGCAAGGTAAGGGTCTTCACCCATATACTCGAAGTTTCTGCCGCAAAGAGGGTTTCTTACCAATGAAACGCCGGGACCGAGGAGCAGGTCTTTGTTGCGGAAGGCAAACTCCTCGCTTATCTTGTCGCCATAGAGTGCGCTCATCTCTTGATTCCATGTGGCAGCAAGGCAGGAGAGGGCAGGGAAAGCCACGATAGAGTCGTTTGTCCAGTTGGCAGTGCCCCATGAGTTCCAGTCAACCTCCGCGCGTACGCCGTGAGGACCGTCGGAATGGTTCAGCTGTCGGATTCCAAGGCGTGGCACACCGAGGGAAGTGAACTTGCCGGCAGCGTGGAAGAGGTCAATCTTCTCGTTGACGGTCATCAGTTTGAGCGTTTCTTTTATGCGCTCTTCTATTCTTGCTGCCTCTGCTGCTGAGGCTTTTGTGGCTTGCTTGCAGTTGTTCTCATTAGGCTTCGCTTGTGCCATAGCGTTCATAGTTAATACAACCAGTAAGGCTGTTAATAGTGTTTTCTTCATAATGATTGTTGTTTGCTTTTCGCGTGCAAAAATACTCTTTTTTACATTCATATAAAAGAAAAAGAGGATAAAAATACAAAAAACTTCCTATTTTCTTTGGCGTTTAGCAAATTTATTTTACCTTTGCAGTCAGAATATACTCTCTCTCTTTCTTTTTTAAATCCAGGCAATAGTTAGTCGAGAAGACCCATTATTGTCTGGTACTTTTTTATTCATTATCGTTCGATTGTGGCGATAAAAGTGTTAAATAAGTAAAATAAATTGGTTAAAAACACAATAATCTTATACGATAATACGTTATTTCTATACCATACTATACTATACCAATAATTGCGCAAGCATATCTATATAACCCACCTATAATTATGAAAAGGCTCATACTTATTCTGTCGTGCGTTATTGTTACGTTGACCGCCTCAGCACAGTTGAAATTCGGCTTGAAGGGCGGTATTAACTTTACGGACTTGAAGATTGATAATTTTAATGTGAAGAACAGGAACGGCTTTTTTGTGGGTCCAACCATCAAGTTCAAGATACCTGTGCTTCCCCTTGCTTTGGACTTTGCCGCCTTGTACGACCAGCGCGAGGCTGAAATAAATCTATATAACGAGGACAACGAGAACATCGGAACGATAAAGCGACAGGCGATAAACTTCCCGCTGAACCTGCGCTTGGGATTAGGCTTGGGCTCTTCGTTTGAACTGTTTGTGAAGGCTGGTCCGCAGGTGGGCTTTAATGTGGGAGGAAAAAGTGTGCTGAAGGCTGTACAGGAATGGACATGGAAAAGCTCGGAGTTTTCGGTGAACGTAGGATTAGGCATGACCATAGCCAAGCATTTAGAGATTTCCGCAAACTATAATATCGTCTGCGGGTCGAGCGGCGAGACAATATACACCATAGACGGTGTGAAGGAGAGCATGAGAAACAGAAGTAACGCTTGGCAGGTGGGATTGGGGTATTATTTCTAAAAAGTGATGGGCTGAAAAGATTTTGTCTTTCCAGCCCATCGCTTTTATTTTGATAACTATTTATTGTTTTTCGTTTTCTTGATAAGTTGATATAAGGATATAATAGCCGATAAATCAAGCATTACCCATAATGCTACAGCTTTTGAATCGTCATTTATGCCTTCAACAGCACTTATAGAGAATACTATGATACAAAACAATAGTATAATAATGCCGATAGTTTTTATTACTTTGGATTCGAGCATGGGGTAAATGGCTTTAAAGGTTGCTTAAAGATTGCTTGAAATCTTAGCGGCAATCTCCTTGAACTGCTCTTCTGTGAGTTGCAGTTTCTTGTTTGCGAAGTTCATGTCGCCTTCGCTCTGCATGGGAACGAGATGGATGTGGGCGTGTGCCACTTCCAGTCCGAGCACTGCCATGCCTACTTTCTTGCAAGGGAAAGCCTTCTTGATGGCTTCTGCAACGCGTTTTGTGAACACCATTATTTCGGCAAGCTCAATATCGTCGAGGTCGAAGAAATAATCCTCCTCACGCCTTGGTATAATCAAGGTATGACCTTCCTTCAGCGGGTTGATGTCGAGGAATGCGTAGTATTTGTCGTTCTCCGCTACCTTGTAGCTCGGAATCTCGCCAGCGGCTATTTTAGAGAATATAGACATGGGTTAGATAGTTATTGATTCGATACGCAGTTTGATTGTTCCGCGAGGTATTGCTATCTCCACCTCGTCGCCAACCTTCTTGTTGAGCAAGCCCTGTGCGATAGGTGTCTTGATAGATATTTTGCCTTCGCGCAGGTTAGCCTCGCTCTCGCTGACGATGGTGTATTTCATCTTCGCCTTGGTGGCAAGGTTGGTAAGCTCTACGGTGGAGAGAATCTGTACGGCATCGGCTGAGAGGCGGCTGGTATCAACAATCTTTGCCTCTGCGATGGTGCGCTTAATCTGGTTAATCTTATCTTCGAGGTGTGCCTGTGCCTCCCTTGCAGCTTCGTATTCGCTGTTCTCGCTCAGGTCGCCCTTGTCTCTTGCCTCTGCTATTGCTGCCGAAGCCTTCTTGCGCTCTGTTCCTTCCAGATGAGCGAGTTCCGCTACGAGCTTGTCGTAGCCTTCTTGTGACATGTATGCCATAGTGTTGTCTTGTTTTGGGATAGTAAACAAAATAAAGGAATTGCAGTTATGCACTGCAATCCCTGTATGTGTTCAATATGTGTATTTCTTAAAATTCGGCGCAAAGTTACGATTAAACGAGTTAAACTCCAAACAAATCGCACTTATTTTCGCTTGAAACGCGAGTAACTTATCAAATGTTAAGTCTTTTGCTTGATATAGGCAAACTGTTGCTCGTCTTTTGCGTTTGGATAAAGGCTGATAAAACTTGTGGTACTAATTTATAGAATCCGCCTTGAGATATTCTTTGGAATACTCCACATAGTGCGCCGCATAGCTCTCGGCTTGTTTAGGTGCGGTCTTTTTGATGAACTTTGCCGGCACTCCGCCCCATATCTCGTGCTCACCAATCTGTGTGCCGCCAAGTACAAGTGCGCCGGCAGCCACTATTGCGCCTTCGCCCACAACGGCCTTGTCGAGAACCGTTGCGCCCATACCTATCAGGCAGCCGCGCTTGAGAGTGCAGGCGTGGACAGTGGCATTATGACCGATGGAGACGTCGTCTTCAATGAATGTAGGACCAGTGGTGTTGGTGACATGTACCACTGCGCCGTCCTGCACATTGACGCGGTTTCCCATTGTTACTGGAGCCACATCGCCGCGGACAGTGGCACCAAACCATACGGAACATTCGTCGCCCATGGTAACTTCACCCACGATGGCGGCATTTTCAGAGAAGTAACAGTCTGCTCCATATTTGGGCTTAAAACCCTTATATTCTTTAATTATTGCCATAAAAAAGATTACAATTTGTAAGTTTATGCTTTTTTCGGGCGACAAAATTACAAAAAACTTATTATATAATGAAATCTTTTCCTAATTTTGTCGCCCGTAAGTTGATTCTTACTATATAATAGAATTGTAACAAATAAAAAAAACTAAGAAATGAAAAAGATTCGCGCTGCCGTAGTTGGCTATGGCAATATCGGAAAATTTACTCTTCAGGCTCTCGAGGCTGCAGATGATTTTGAGGTTGCGGGCATCGTTCGTCGTAATGGCGCAGAAAACAAGCCTGCTGAACTTGCTCAGTATGATGTTGTAAAAGATATTAAGGAGTTGAAGGATGTGGATGTGGCTATTCTCGCTACTCCTACTCGCTCTTGTGAGGAATATGCAAAGCAGATTCTTCCTTTGGGCATAAACACCGTTGACAGCTTCGATATCCACACAAGTATCTTGGACTACCGCAAGAGTCTGATGGAGGTGAACAAGAAGACAGGCACAGTCTCTGTTATCGCTGCTGGTTGGGACCCGGGTTCTGACTCTGTAGTGCGCACTCTTATGCAAAGCCTTGCTCCAAAGGGACTTTCTTACACTAACTTCGGTCCCGGTATGTCTATGGGACACTCTGTTTGCGTACGCTCAAAGGAGGGTGTGAAGAACGCTCTTTCTATGACTATCCCATTGGGCGAGGGCATTCACCGCCGCATGGTTTATGTGGAGCTTGAGGATGGCGCAAAGCTTGAGGATGTTACTGCCGCTATCAAGGCCGACCCTTATTTCGCAAGCGACGAGACTCATGTGTTTGCTGTAGAGTCTGTTGATGCTGTCAAGGATATGGGTCACGGTGTGAACCTTGTTCGCAAGGGTGTGTCTGGTCAGACTCAGAACCAGCGCCTTGAGTTCAACATGTCTATCAACAACCCTGCTCTCACTGGTCAGGTGCTTGTTAATGTGGCACGCGCGTCAATGAAGCAGCAGCCGGGATGCTACACAATGATTGAGATTCCTGTTGTTGACTATCTCCCTGGCGACCGCGAGGACCTCATCAAGCATTTGGTATAAAGCTGGTATAAAGTACTAAGAGCCTCACCCCTAACCCCTCTCCATCAGGAGAGGGGAATGATTTCCCCGCTTAAAG
>JABUUE010000017.1:21754-27669 GCA_021443335.1 Bacteroidaceae bacterium | reverse complement strand
ACTACTTTATAAAGGTAATCATTCCCCTCTCCTGATGGAGAGGGGTTAGGGGTGAGGCTCTTATTACTTGTTTTTTGAACCAATCGCCATTTCTTCGTATATCTGCCATAGCTTCTGGCAGAGAGTTTCTTCTTCAAAGTTTTTTGCGTATTCCAGTCCTTTGGTTATCATCATGTCACGGCGTTGGACGTCGTTGAGAATAGATGTTATCTCTTGTGCCAATGCCTTGTCGTCGTCAGGATTAACATATGCTGAGTGTGGTCCTCCCGCCTCTTCAAGACATGAGCCGGTGCAACCAATCACAGGCACTCCGCTGCACAGGGCTTCGAGCAGTGGGATGCCAAAACCTTCTATGCGAGAGGGATAGACAAAGATGTCGGCTTGCTGATAAACGGCAGGAAGGTCGTGGAAATCGGACTTGTGTATGAAGACCACGCGGTCAGTAAGGTTGTTTTCCGCAAGGTAGTCTTTGACTATCTGCGTGTATTTCGTCGCTCTTCCGAAGGCTACTACCTTAATGTCTTTTGGCAGATGTCGCAAGGCTTTCGCAAGGAGCATGATGTTTTTGCGCTCTTCGATAGTTCCCACATATAATATATAATGTGTAGGGAGGTTGTAACGCTGTCTCACTTCCACCTTCTTTTGTGCTGTGGCTGTTTGTCGGAACATCGGGTCGCAACCCTGATAAACAACGGAAATCTTCTCTTCGGGAGTGCCGTAATAGCGTATAATCTCCTGTTTTGTAAACTCGCTGACGGCGATAACCTTGTCCGCATTCTCGCAAGCCTTGCGGAACTTATAGGCATAAATCCAGCGGTCGATGGTGTGATAATATTGTGGATAATGAAGGAAGATTAGGTCGTGGATGGTGACGATGCTCCTGCACGAAGTCTTTTTTATGGTCAGAGGCAGTTCGTTGCTCAGGCCGTGGTAGATGTCGATGCCGCTTTTCTTTATGTCATTGCTGATTCCGAATACTCGCCAGAGAGAACTGCGCCAACCGGTGGAGTTCGGGAAAACGATGTTGTATTTCTCTATATCCTTGACATCGCAAAGGTTCTGCGTCTTGTTTTTGTTAGGGACAAACAAGGTGTAGTCGTTATCTGGGCGATAACGATTCAGAATATTCAGCACAAAGCGGCTGTAGTTTCCCAAGCCTGTCTTGTTTTGTGCTGCTCGTTTGGCGTCGAATCCAATCTTCATAGAAATTGAAGGTTATATGGTTGGGGGTTATGGGGTTATGAGGTTTTTAGGTTAAGGGGTTGGAGGTTATGGGGTTGGGGGTGGAGGTTTTAGGTTTTTGGGTTTTAGGTTTCATACGCGGAAGTAGTCGTCAAACAGTCTTAGTTGCGTCATGAAATCCTTGAAGGATGAGAGTGCGAGTTTCTCGTTTTCAGATGTTATGACAAAGAGTTTTGCCTTATCGTAAAGCGTGGCAACGAGCGAGTAACTGCTTGGAGCGCCAATCAGGTAGTCGCATTGTGACAGAGTGTATAAATCCTCTATTGCGCTGCCGTCAGAAAGGCTGATGTCAATGTTTGGCAGTTGTCGTTTGTATTCTGCGAGATTTATGTTTCTGTCGTTTGTGCATATAACGACATTTGTTTTCTTCCCCTTTGCTCCTTCTGCCCCATCAATAAGTTCCGCGGCTTGCCTTATATAATTAATGTAACATTCGTCAGAGAAGAAGAACCTTCCCTTCATGAAGGTGGCGTAGTCGCCGCGGCGAATGTGCACACCGATAGTTGCTCCGCTCAGGCTTGCCTCCTTGCCTTCAGTAGCTGTTATCTTGAACAGTTTTCTTATCTCGTCAAGATACTTCTCCACCAAATCATAATGCCTGATGCTCCAGCCTTGCAGTATGCATAAGCCTTTGTGTTCTAACAGTTCCTTCTCGTTTTTGGCGTACAGCTCTTGCGAGAAATCGTTGTAGTCAACCGTTGGTATGAGTTTCAGTTTTGCCCCGAACTTTCCAAGAAGGTAGAAGAAAAGGTTGTGGTATTTTGTGTTGCAGATGTGGAAGTACCGGTATTTGTATGCAAACCTCATCGACACCGCACGGATATTGTGCTCCCGTGCCCAAGCGTAAGCGTGGGCAAACTGAATGATGTTGTTACACATCTGACCTTTATCACGTACGAGAAGCATACCTTATAACCTTTAACCTTTAACCTTTAACCTTCTAACCTTTAACCTTATAACCTTTAACCTTATAACCTTTAACCTTCTAACCTTTAACCTTTAACCTTCTAACCTTTAACCTTATAACCTTTAACCTTCTAACCTTATAACCTTATAACCTATTAACCTTCATCTTATGGTTTTCCAGGTCGATAATCTTGTTGTATTGCTCGCGGGTTCTCTTCCATCGGTTGTGAGTCCATAGCCAGTATTGCGGCTCTCGCCTGATGTTCCTTTCTAAAGCGTCGAAATACATGTCCGTTATCTCGTAGTCGGGATATTTCTGCGGCTCGTCGGTGAGCGGAATGAAGCGGGCTATGTAATAGCCTCTTTTCGGTCGGGTAACATCAATATAGAAGCAGGCGAAGTTCAGCTTTTTTACAATGCGCTCAGTGCCAGTGAGCACAGGAGTGTCGGGATGGTTAAGGAATGTGCGCCAGTGGTGGATGTTGTTCCAGAAAGGCACTTGGTCTGCGATGAAGCCTACGACACACCGCTGATTGTCATTATTGTATTTTATCAGTTGGCGTAAGGTCTCGTTCATCGTGATGCTTTGCGCGCCCATCCTTGTCCTGATATATAGATAAACCTTATCCATGGCTTCGTTCTCCAACACATGATATATCTGCGCGCACTGTAAGTTTGCTGGTGTCCATAGTGGCAGCGATGTTATCCAGTCCCAGCAGCCGTAATGTCCTAAGTACGCGGCGATGCTCTGCCCTTTGTCGGCGACAGCACTTATCTCGTCAATGCCCTCAAACCTCAGATGCTTGCGAATATATTTCTTGCTGCAAGTCATAAGTTTTATGCCCTCTACAAACTGGTCGCAGAGGTATTGGTAAAACTGTTTCTCTATCTTTCTCCGTTCCTCCTCGCCCTTTTCGGGGAAGGAGTCGGCAAGATGCTTGCGCACAAGTTTCACCCTGTACTTGACAATTCTGTAAACGATGAAACAGAAGATGTCAGATATTATGTAGAGTACACTGAGTGGCAGCAGCGAGAGAAGCCAGAACAGTGTGAAAAGGAGGTAGTACATAGTAACTTATGGGGTTATATGGTTGGAGGTTATAAGGTTGGAGGTTATAAGGTTGGAGGTTGTGGGGTTACGGGGTTATCATAACCTCTTGTCATCATCTCATATTCCAATTTCAGCCATATCACCACGATGGGCAATGCTTTCAGCGAGTACGGCTGCACAATCTCCTTGCGCACGAATGCGGGGAAAAGGTCGCTTGGCGACAGACTTGAAAGCACGAAGGCAAAGACCATCAGCGCTATGTCCCAGCCGTTGCGCTTCCATGGCACGCAGGCATACCAGAGGCAGACGCCCACAAACGGTATGATATATCCGCTCGACTCGCTGCCGGTGCTGAAAAGCACAACGAACATCAGAATCGAGGCGAGGAACATAAGTCTGAACTGGTAGTTCTTCCATTGCTTGAAGCGAAGATAAGGCAGGCAGAAAGTCACGCAGCCAGCGAGGATTAGCCAGATGTCGGAATAGTTTCTGAACGCTTCCGCTCCGAGAAGCAGCACTCCCACACGGCGCACCAGTCCAAGCAGTGATATGTTTTGCGCGATACTGTCTAAGTTCTCCGCGTTTTTCCCCGTGAGGCAGGTGAACCATTCTACGTATTGGCTTATGATGTATTCAGGACTGCTGATAATCATTGGCAGTGCAAACAGAACGAGCGACCAGATGGCGAGACCGGCTATCAGCCGCGTCTTGTGGCGTGAGAAAAAGAAGAACGCCAATCCCACAATGCCGTAAATCTTGACCAGCGTGCCGACCACGATGAAGAATGCCGCTGTCATGTCTCGCTCCTTCTCGATGCAATAGAATGTTGCGATAATCATTGCCGCTGTGGCGATGTTGAACTGCTGCATGAAAAGGGCTGTCAGCAGCTCGTGGGCGCAGAACCAGAACACTAACAAGTGCTGCCATTTCAGCAGTGGCAGTTGGCGCACAGCCATATAAAGAGCCAATGCTAACATCGTGTTCCACAGCACGCAGCCTATGACCTCTGGCGTAACGGCGAACGGCGCTATGATAAGGCTGAACAACGGACCGTAATGGTTCACGTCGAAATACTCCTCAGGATAAGCCTCGTAGAGCGATGTGCCGTTCCATGTGTGCCAGAAGACACCGCGGAAAATCAGGAAATTGTTCCATTTGCCAATCTTCACTAATGCAGAGATGACGCCTAACAACAGCCAGAGTGCCATTGTTGTGCGATAGTCTGACCAGAACGGCTTATGGAAAAAATCTTTGATTTGATTAGTCATTACTCATTAGTCATTACTCATTAGTCATCAGTCATTACTCTTTACTCCGATACACAAACCGCAATATCAAGTAGTTGATGGGGACAACGATTACGAGAACCACTATCGGCGCTATCAGTTCGCCTATGCCAATCCATACCGCCACATTTAGCAGAGCCATTTCCAACAGATAGTTTAGCAGATGACTGAATATAAAGCCTGTGGCGTTGCGCTTTGATGCCTGTTTCTGGAAGGTGAAGTAGGTGGTGAGGAAGTAGTTGCACAGCAGGCCTACGAGATAGCCGCCGGTGTATGCGATGTTGTAGTTCGCCCACAGCAGTATCAGGCAATATACGCCATAATGTATCAGCGTGGAGATAGACCCCGTGATGCCGAAGCGTACAACACTCCAAAACTCCTTCTTCAGATTCATACGAGCAAGGTCTTGATGTTGTATAACGGTCTGTTCTTCACCTCGGTGTAAATCTTGCCGATGTAAATGCCCACTAAGCTTAGCGAGATAAGCACTGCGCCGCCCACAAACCATACGCTGAGCATCAGCGACGCCCAGCCAGCCACGGCGGTGCCTGTTGCCAGTGCGTGAACGACATAAACCAAGATGCCGAGACTTATTAGCACGAAGAATATGCCGAGCCAGAAGATGAGGTAGATGGGCTTCACGGAGAATGATGTTATGCCGTCGATGGCAAGGTTGAGCATCTTCTTCAGCGTGTATTTCGACTGCCCCGCCTGACGCTCGCCGATAACATCGTCAACAGTTGCTGACGGAAGTCCTATGAGCGGGATAAGTCCGCGCAGGTAGAGATTCTTCTCCCGGTAGCCTTCGAGCATGTCGAGTGCGCGGCGACTCATCAGGCGGAAGTCGGCGTGGTTGTACACCGAATCCACACCCATGGCTGTCTGCAACTTATAGAAAGCCTGTGCGCTCATTCGCTTCATCAGAGGGTCTGCCTCGCGCTGTACCTTCACCCCATAGACCACGTCATAGCCCTCGCCGTAATGCTGTAACATCTGCGGTATGGCAGTCAGGTCATCCTGGAGGTCGGCGTCTATGGTTATCACTGCGTCAGCCATCTCTTTTGCCTGCATCATGCCAGCCATTATCGCCGTCTGATGACCGCTGTTGCGCGCAAGGTCAAGACCTTTCACGTAGCTGTTCTTGCGGTGATGCTCTTCGATAATGCGCCATGTGTTGTCTTTGCTGCCGTCGTTCACGAACAGCATAAAACTGTCTCCCGAAACCTTGTTCTCTTGTTTCAGTTGGTCTATAAGCTTTGTCAGCCGTTCTATTGAGCCTTCAAGCACCGCCTCTTCGTTGTAGCAGGGAAGGACAAAACCTAAAATCATAACGTACTTATTTGTTAACTCAAATTTCGCTCGAATTTTTAAGGTTTTAGGTTTATGGTTTTAGGTATTTTGTGGTTGTAGTAATCTAACCTCCAACCTTT
>JABUUE010000017.1:0-20301 GCA_021443335.1 Bacteroidaceae bacterium | reverse complement strand
TTTTGTAACGAAAGATGTTATCTATCGTTACAAAATGAAAGTCAATCTGTTCAATAAAACTCTCAAAAATGTCTCAAGCTAATTTATAGAACCCACCTAAATTGATTTCCTAAAAAACACATAGCTCAATAGTTAATAATTTTATGGCAAACGTTTCTTTCAAGTACGCTCCAATGTTCCAGTTGGGCGAAGACAAAACTGAATATTATCTTCTTTCAAAAGAAGGTGTTTCAGTAAGTGAGTTTGAGGGACATGAGATTCTTAAGGTTTCTCCTGAAGCCCTCACTATGATGGCTAACCAAGCCTTCCGTGATGTATCGTTCCTCTTGCGCCGTGAGCACAATGAGCAGGTGGCAAAAATCCTCTCTGACCCAGAGGCTTCTGAGAACGACAAGTATGTGGCGCTGACCTTCCTCCGTAACGCTGAAGTGGCTTGCAAAGGAAAACTTCCTCTCTGCCAAGACACAGGAACAGCCATCGTTCACGGCGAGAAGGGACAGCAGGTGTGGACCGGCTTCTGCGACGAAGAGGCTCTTGCAAAAGGTGTTTACAAGACTTACACTGAGGAAAATCTGCGCTACTCACAGAACGCTCCTCTGAATATGTACGACGAGGTTAACACAAAATGTAATCTCCCAGCACAGATTGACATCGAGGCAACAGAAGGCATGGAATATCGCTTCCTGATGGTTACAAAGGGCGGTGGTTCTGCCAACAAGACTTACCTCTACCAAGAAACAAAAGCACGCATCCAGAACCCAGGCACTCTCGTTCCTTTCCTTGTAGAAAAGATGAAGACGCTCGGCACTGCCGCTTGTCCTCCTTATCATGTGGCTTTCGTTATCGGTGGAACATCCGCTGAGAAGAACTTGCTGACAGTGAAACTCGCTTCTACTCATTATTACGACACTCTGCCGACAACTGGCGATGAGACTGGTCGTGCTTTCCGTGACGTAGAACTTGAGAAGCAGCTTCTCGAGGAGGCTTACAAGATTGGTCTCGGCGCGCAGTTTGGCGGCAAATATCTTGCTCACGACATCCGCGTAGTTCGTTTGCCTCGCCATGGAGCTTCTTGCCCTATCGGTCTCGGTGTTTCTTGCTCTGCCGACCGCAACATCAAGGCAAAAATTAACAAAGACGGTATCTGGATTGAGAAGATGGACGACAACCCAACACGCCTTATTCCAGAAGAACTCCGTCAGGCAGGCGAGGGCAACGCAGTGAAGATTGACCTTAACCAGCCAATGCCGGAAATTTTGAAAGAACTGTCAAAATATCCTGTTTCCACTCGTCTCTCTCTGAACGGAACAATCATCGTTGGTCGTGATATCGCTCACGCAAAGATTAAGGCACGTCTTGATGCTGGCGAGGAGATGCCACAGTATCTGAAAGACCACCCAATCTACTACGCTGGCCCCGCAAAGACTCCAGAAGGCATGCCTTGCGGTTCAATGGGTCCGACTACAGCAGGTCGTATGGATCCTTATGTTTATGAGTTCCAAGACCATGGAGGCTCAATGATTATGCTTGCAAAGGGCAATCGCTCACAGACAGTCACTGACGCTTGCAAAGACCACGGAGGCTTCTATCTCGGCTCTATCGGCGGTCCTGCTGCAATACTTGCACAAAACAACATCAAGAGCATTGAGTGCGTGGAATATCCAGAACTTGGCATGGAAGCTATCTGGAAGATTGAAGTGGAAGACTTCCCTGCCTTCATCCTCGTTGATGATAAGGGCAACGATTTCTTCAAGAAGATTGGTCTGTAAGACACAAAAACAATAATCTCAACTTGAACATTCTCAGGTTGAGATTATTATTTGACCTATACGCCTATTATTTATTATATAACCACAAACCGCATGGATAAACCTAAAAGGCTTATCCATGCGGTTTTGTATGTTGAGCTTGCGAAAACCTTAAGGCTTAACCCACACAAAGTCCATTAGAGCATCTATGGGTTTTAGCAATAGCTTTATTGCTTAGTCTATAAGGGTAACTGCGCGAACACGTGACAGGGTCTCCGGCGTCATCTGCAGATAACTTGCGATGTAAACCAGCGGCGCACGAAGCGACACCTGCGGGTGCATCTTGAAGAACCTCTTATAACGGTCTTGTGCTGTCTCGAAACGCACAAGGTCGGCATGTACCTGGGAATTGATAAGCGAACGCTCCAAAATCTTTCGATACAGAATCTGAATGTTCTGGTTGTGCATAGCCACCTGCTCAAGTTGCTTCTTAGGTATTGCGAAAAGAATACTCTGTTCGAGAGACTCTATCTGCAAACGTGTAGGCTCCTCCTTAAAGAGACTTTCAATACAGTAAATCATACCACCTTCCACGCCAAGATGCTCCGTAACCTCTTTTCCATTCTTTACATAGAACTGACGGATAAGACCCTTGTGGATGTAGTAGAAATTCTCACAAATCTCGCCCTCTCCAAGAATCAACTGGTTCTTCTTGAACTTCATAGGAATGAGCAGACTCTCAAGCTCATCGAGATCCTCATGTGACATTGTAGAGTACAAGCGTGCAAGCTCACGAGCCACATCACGACAGAGCTTCTGCAAGTCTCTCATTGTCTTTGTTTTTTTGTTTGGTTCGCCGTTTGATGTCAACATAATTTTCTTGTTATTAAGTAATGTATTACAATTTCTTTGAAGTAGTTTCTATAAATTAATCCAATTTCAAGACTGCAAGGAAAGCTTTCTGCGGCACTTCCACATTTCCAATCTGCTTCATGCGCTTCTTTCCTTTCTTCTGCTTTTCAAGGAGTTTTCTCTTACGACTGACGTCTCCGCCGTAACACTTGGCAGTAACGTCTTTTCTTACACATTTGATTGTCTCACGCGCTATAATCTTAGCACCTATTGCAGCCTGAATGGCTATGTCAAACTGCTGTCGTGGTATCAGTTCTTTTAACTTTTCACACATTCTTCTGCCGAAAGTCTCGGCATTATCTCTATGTGTCAAGGTACTGAGCGCATCCACTTGCTCACCGTTAAGGAGGATATCAAGTTTCGCGAGGTTCGACGGACGGTAACAGTCAACATGATAGTCGAACGAAGCATAGCCCTTTGAGATGCTTTTCAATTTATCGTAGAAGTCAATGACAATCTCGCCAAGTGGCAACAGGAAATGCAACTCTACACGATTTCCACTGATATATTCTTGCTTCAAGAGTTCACCGCGCTTGTCCAGACATAGTTTCATTATCGGACCAATGAACGTGGTCAGCGTAATTATGGAAGCCTTGATATATGGCTCTTCTATGTGGTCTATCATTGTCAGGTCTGGCAAGCCCGACGGATTGTGAACTTCTTTTGAGCCACCCTGTTTGTCATACACCATGTACGACACGTTGGGGACAGTGGTTATCACATCCATATTAAACTCGCGGTCAAGACGCTCCTGAACAATCTCCATGTGCAGCAATCCGAGAAAGCCACATCGGAAACCAAAACCGAGAGCAACCGACGACTCAGGCATAAACGTCAAAGAGGCATCGTTAAGTTGCAGTTTCTCGAGCGAGGCACGAAGGTTCTCATAGTCGGCAGGGTCTATCGGATAAACTCCGGCAAAGACCATTGATTTAACTTCCTGAAATCCTTCTATCGCCTTTTCACAAGGCTTGGCGACATGAGTTATTGTATCGCCAACCTTCACATCCTTCGAATCTTTTATTCCACTGATAATATAACCGACATCGCCTGCAGAAAGTTCCTGCCTCGGAATCATTTCCATCTTCAGAACGCCAATCTCGTCAGCGGTATATTCCATACCTGTGGCAAAGAGTTTCACCTTGTCGCCCTTGCGGATAGAACCGTTTTCTATCTTAAAATATGCGATAATGCCACGGAAAGAGTTGAATACAGAGTCAAATATCAAGGCTTGTAACGGAGCCTGCGAATCACCTTTCGGTGCTGGCACCCGCTCCACTATTGCCGCTAAAATATCTTCCACACCCTCACCAGTCTTGCCCGAAGCACGGAGAATCTCGGAACGGTCGCAGCCCAAAAGCTCGACAATCTCGTCTTCCACCTCGTCTGGCATGGCCGAAGGCATATCTATCTTGTTCAAAACAGGAATAATCTCAAGGTCCTGTTCTATCGCCATATATAGATTTGATATTGTCTGCGCCTGAACACCTTGCGACGCATCAACTATCAACAAGGCACCTTCGCAGGCCGCGATAGAACGCGACACCTCATAAGAGAAATCCACATGTCCCGGCGTATCTATCAGATTCAGAGTGTACTCCTCACCTCCGTGATTATACAACATCTGTATCGCATGACTCTTTATGGTTATTCCCCTCTCCTTCTCCAAGTCCATATCGTCAAGCATCTGACCTTCTGTAATCTGTATTGTGCCTGTTTTTTCAAGGAGTCTATCCGCTATTGTGGACTTTCCGTGATCAATGTGGGCAATAATACAAAAGTTTCTAATGCGATCCATTCTGCTCATAAAGAGTGGCTTTTCTTGATTTTCATTATGCAAAGTTACTACTTTTTTTTTAATCTCCAACAAAAAACGTAAAAAATTTCACAAAAATGCTACCTTTGCCCCAAATTTACACAAATCAAGTATTCTATGAAGTCAAAAATAGTCGTCTTATTTTCATTCTTAACATTGGTCATTGCGTGTGCGGAAACACTTGAAGAGAGGGCTGCACGCGACGCGAAAGAGTTCACTGAGAAAAACTGCCCAGCCCCAATCACAAGAGAATTGACAATAGACAGCATGACCTTCGCACCGCAGTCGCACACTATATCATACTACTACTCCCTGTCGCCAAGATATGACATATCAAACCTTGACAAGGAGAAGACCAAGGAACTTCTCCTCACACAACTGAAAAACCAAACAAATCTCATAAAATACAAGGAAGCAGGATACTCCTTCCGTTACATATATTACGAACTGATAAAGCCCGAGCATCGCATCATCGATGTCAGATTTTCTCCGCAAGACTACAATAATAGATAGCAAATATCTTAATATAAATCTATGCACCGCTTTATTTTCGGCAAAATATTTGTATATGTCTTAGAAAAAGCGTTAATTTTGCACTCATTTTGTACTGAGACATACATTATTATATTTAGATGAGACAGCTTAAAATACAGAAAACAATCACCAACCGCGACAGCGGTATTGATAAGTTCCTGTTTGAGATTAGCCACATCCCGATGCTCTCAATCGAGGAGGAGATTGAATTAGCGGCAGAAATCCGTAAAGGAGGAAGAAAGGCAGAGAAGGCACGCAACAAACTCGTTTGCGCGAACCTTCGTTTTGTTGTTTCTGTTGCTAAACAATACCAGCATCAGGGTCTCTCGCTTACCGACCTTATTGACGAGGGCAACTTCGGACTCATCAAAGCTGCAGAACTCTTCGACGAGACACGCGGCTTCAAGTTCATATCTTACGCTGTTTGGTGGATTCGCCAAAGCATAATGCAGGCCATCGCAGAGCAAAGCCGTATTGTGCGGTTGCCACTGAACCAAGTTGGCTCGCTAAACAAAATCAGCAAGGCGAAATCAAAGTTTGAGCAGGAGCACATGCGAGAGCCGTCTATTGAAGAATTGTCCGCACTCACAGGTCAAGACGAGCGCACCATTGCAAAAGCCCTGAACGCAGACCAGCACCACGTAAGTTTTGACAAACCTTTTCAAGATGGAGAGGACAACACACTCCTTGATGTCATGCCTTCTGAACAATCAGACCGCGCTGACAGAATTGTCGATCAGCAGTCACTCGAACATGACATACAGAGCGTTCTCGACAGGGTACTTTCCGAGAGAGAGAGCTTCATTATCCGCAAAGCCTTTGGTCTCGGTGAGCAGTCTATGGGACTGGAATATATCGGAGAGGAACTCGGACTAACACGCGAACGCGTAAGACAAATCTGCGACAAAGGCATCAGAAAGCTTCAGGAAAGCGGATGCTCACAAATACTTCAGAAATATCTGTAATACGCCACATAAGAACACTTTTCAACCCCAGATGTATAATCTATGCATCTGGGGTTACTTTTTTTTCAAGACTAAACCATCTACAGCTCATGAAACTCAACTCAACAGTTTATGAAACTCACATCCTGTTTATAAAGTTCATATCAAAACACTGCCAATTCCGCCAAAGCCATCATCGCACCATGTTCCGCTTCAAGCCACTGGTCATAGTTCTCATAGTAATATTTACGCTCAAGGAGATACTCCGTCAAGGTCATCTGTCCTGTCTTTAAGGCTTTCTCTAATAATATCCGGTTATCTATTGAACGTAATACGCTTTTGAACTCAGCGGCAAGTTCCATTTGCGTTTTAGCCTTAACAAATAGTTGACGATACTGGTTCTGCAACTGGTTCTCCATATCAGCCTTACGGTCAGCCGCCGCCTGCTGTGCTTTCTGTGCAGCCTTTTTCTTATTGCGATTAGCCCACAACGGCAGTTGAACACCCAACGAGACACCCATGTAGTTACTTCCTTTCACCAATTCTGACGCATAGCCAAGGGAGAAAGACGGCAACATTTCCGAATTAACAAGTTTTGCCTGAGCTTTGGCAACAGCAATCTTTTGGTCTTCAATCCGCAATAACGGCGCTTTCTGTAGATTTGCATCTGCCCATAAGTCAAAATTTTCCGGCAATATTACAGAGGAAACAGCGTAGGACGTATCATTGTAAAATATTGTAGTGGAATGAGCAAGCCCCTGCAACTGAACAAGTTTTGACTCGCGTTCTGCCTTTGCTTTGTTGATCTGTCCGGCAACTTGTGCCACAGAAAGCTTTGTTTTATTATAATCAAGCACTGTAACATCTCCCTTCTTCAAGCGTAACTCATAGACAGCAAGTAGGCTATCCTCTAACACTTTACGACGCTGAAGTTCTGCCAACAGCTTATTATAGTATGTTATGTCGGTGAGAAGCAGAACTGTCTCTTGCTTAAGCAGACGGACAGTTTCGTCCAATGTGCGGTCTAACACAAGAGCCTCCGCATCTGCAACACGGCGTTTATTGCCCGACAACGTGGCGAAGTCAAATTCCTGAGACACATTGAGGTCCACACGGTTATTAACTTCCGCTCGTGGAGAGCCGAACAGATATGCCACATCAACCTGCGGATTAGCCAGAGTAAGTCCTACCCTACCCTGCTCTTTACCCATTTCCACCTCTGATTTGGCAGCCCTCAGTGATGAGTTGTTTTGCAGAACAAGCGATATAATATCATTGAAAGACTGGGCTTTGGCAGAAGGTGCGATAAACATTAAACTTATAATGACCTTGTATATCTTGCTCATATATTTCTTCATGGAATTTGTATTTATGATTTAGAAGAGGTTTTCAAAAACATCACTGGTATTATGAAGCCGTTCAGAATTGTTGAACTTATCAATCCTCCAAGCATCACCTTTGCCATCGGACTTTGTATCTCATTGCCAGGCAAATCTCCGCCAAGGGCAAGCGGAATCAGTGCGAGGGTAGAAGTAAGAGCCGTCATTACTATTGGAGCTAACCTATCGAGTGAGCCGAGCATCACCGCATCTTTCATCAGATAACCCTGACGCGACAACTCATTATAGCGGTCAACAAGCAACATTCCATTTCTTGTAGCTATGCCAAAGAGCGAGATAAAACCTATTATCGCAGGGATTGATAGAATTCCACCCGTGATGTGCAGAGCGAAAACTCCTCCGATAAGTGCCAACGGAAGATTGAAAAGTATAATCACAGCCTGTTTCCAACTGTCAAACTGCTGGTAAAGAAGCAGGAAAATGACAAGTATAGCAACACAAGAAAGAAGAACAAGGGTCTGTCTTGCCGATTTCTCGCTTTCAAATTGTCCGCCATATTCTATATGATAATCATCTGGAAGAGAAATTTCTTCGCTCACTCGCTGCTGGATGTCTTCGACGACACTTCCCAAGTCACGCCCTTCCACATTCGCTGAAACCACAAGTTTTCTTGACACATTTTCTCGATTAATGGTGTTAGGTCCTGCAGTGGAATAGATGTCTGCAACATATTCAAGGGGAATTTTCTCATCATCCTTGGTGTCAATCTTCGTCTGTCGAATACTCTCCATCGTACGCTCATTCACATCGTCAGAACGCAAAGTAAGATCAAAAGCCTTATTACCCTCAAATACCTGCGCAACGACCTCACCGCCGAGCAACACATTGACAAACTCTGTAAACTCAGGCATTGTTATACCATAACGCGCAAGCATCTCGCGGCGTGGAATAATACTCAACTGCGGCCGCTCCACCTGCTGCTCCACATTAAAATCAACAACGCCAGGAATATTGCTGCATTCTGTCTTTATCTGCTTGCCTATGTTATACAAGCGGTTAAGGTCTGGACCGAACACCTTTATCGCAATATTAGCCTGTGTACCTGAAAGCATTGCGTCGATACGGTGAGAGATAGGCTGACCAATCTCTATGTTCACGCCTGACAAATTACTCAACGCCTTGCGAACATTCTCAACAATTTCGTTTTTGCTATGCTCATCTGTGTTGATAATAGCCTCTATCTCTGACACATTTACCCCAAGTGCGTGCTCGTCAAGTTCTGCGCGCCCTGTTTTTCGTGCCACGGCTGTTATACCTTCTACATTCAACAAAGCCTTCTCTGCCATACAGCCTATGCGGTCCGATTCTTCAAGCGAAACTCCAGGAAAGGTACTGATATTTATTGTCAAAGAGCCTTCATTGAACGGTGGAAGAAAACTATGACCCAGTTGTGTAACTCCAATCACAGCACATAAGAGTACACCAAATGTAGCAGCAATGGTAAGCCAACCGAAACGAATCACTTTCTGAAGCAACCAGCCGTAAGCGGTTTTCAGCAAACGTATGAGAAAAGGATCAGACTCAGAGGAGATTGCTGAAGATTTTCCTTTCGAAGATGATTTTGAAGGAACCAACAGCAAACTGCTAAGAACCGGTGTTACCGTAAGTGCCACAACTGTCGAGGCAAAAAGCGATATTATAAATGCCACGCCAAGCGGCACAAGCATTCTGCCTTCTATGCCGTCAAGGAAGAAGAGAGGTACGAAACTTACGACAATAATCAATGTACTTGAGAATATAGGCACACGCACCTCTTTAGAAGCCTCGTAAACAATTTGTAACACTGAAGTGCCACCTAAGTTGGCTCCTCTTAATCGCTTATAAACATTCTCAACATCCACTATGGCGTCGTCAACGAGCGAGCCTATGGCAATAGCCATACCGCCGATACTCATCGTGTTAATAGTCATTCCAAAAGCCTTCAAAGTGAGGACAGTCGTGAGTAGTGCAAGTGGAATGGTTATGAGAGAGATAAATGTGGTGCGCACATTCATCAGGAAAAGAAACAGCACGATGACAACAAAGAACGCACCTTCATAAAGTGACTGCTTGATATTGCTTATACTACTGTCAATAAAGTTCTGCTGACGGTACAAGTCAGTGCGAACGACCACATCTGACGGCAGAGTTTTCTTTATTTCCTTTATCACCTTGTCCAGTTGCTCTGTCAGTTCCAGCGTACCGATATTCGGCTGTTTGGTTATTGTTAAAAGAACCGAAGGTTTGCCATCAACCGAAGCAACACCCATCTTCGGCGATTTGCCTTCTATTTCCACATCGGCAATATCGTCAAGCAATATAGGATGATTGTTTTTCTTGGCGACAAGAGTTCGGCGAAGTTCTTCAAGTTTATTTGTCGCCACCATGCCACGCACGATATACTCGTTGCCGTATTCGTAGAACACGCCACCAGAACCATTTTGCGTCATAGCTTTTGTCGCGGTAACAGCCTCATCAATCGTTATGCCATAATGACTCATCTTGTCAGGATGTAGCTTGATAGCATATTCTTTAATATCTCCACCAAGCACTGTAACCTGAGCCACACCACCTGTGGAGAGCAGTCGAGGTCGAATTGTCCAGTCCGCAATTGTTCGCAAATCAAGTAGCGAGGTTTTGTCAGAAGTAAGGGAAATAAACATCACTTCGCCAAGTATTGACGATTGCGGTCCAAGTGTCGGACTGCCCACCGTTGGAGGAAGACTCTCAGAAAGTGCCGTAATCTTTTCCGACACTATCTGCCTGGCAACATAAATGTCCGTTCCCCAGTCAAACTCAACCCAAACAACTGAAAAGCCTGTTGTTGACGATGAGCGCACGCGACGAACATTTGTCGCACCATTAACTGCCGTTTCTATCGGGAAAGTCACCAACCGCTCTACCTCTTCCGCCGCCATTCCTCTGGCTTCTGTCATTACAACGACAGTCGGTGCGTTGAGGTCAGGAAACACATCCACCTCCATATTCCTCGCAGTGTAAGTGCCACAAAAAAGCAGAAGTATTGCAGCAACTATAATCAGCAGTCTGTGCCTAAGTGAAAAGGATATTATCGCATCTAACATATAAACAAGCTATAAGTACTAAGTAGAAAGTATGAAGTAGTAAGTATGTTTACCCTTTAACCCGGAAAATTTGTTGGAGGGTTTAATGTTCATGAGAATGTGCGGGAATCGTACCGCTCATACCTGCAAGTTTAACCTGCACCGCACCTTTCACCACAACTTTGTCACCAGCAGTGAGTCCACGGGTAATCTCACGCCGCAGACCATCAGTCTCACCTATCTCCACTTCCTGCTTACGATAACCCTCATCGTCCACTTGAACAAAGACATAATACAACCCTTGATCCTCAGTGATAGCCTCAATAGGCACACTTATCACATTACTGCGGTGAAGGCCAAGCATGTAAACATCGCAGAAACTGCCAGCCACAATACTGTTACCAACATTGTTGAACTCAAAAATCACTGGAACAAAACATACATCACTGGCTGTTGAACGACCGTAAGAAACAAGTCTGCCACCAAGACTTTCTATACTGTAAGATACGGAAGAACCTGTAAGTCGGAAATTTGCACCTGTAATATGTTCCAGATGAGAATAATATTTCTCCGACACATCCGCGCGAAGTTGCAGACGTTTGTTCTTTGTTATGACAGCCAGCGACTGCCCAGCCGTCACAAACTCCCCGTTTTTCACAAGTAGCTGTTTCACAAATCCATTGAACGGGGCGCTGACAGTTGTTGATGCAGCAGTGGCAGACTTACCGTATTTCAGAGCCTCTTTTGCCACATCCATTCTCAGTTTCAGTTCGTTAAGCTCGCTCTGCGTTATCAACTGGTCTTTTGCGAGGTCGGCGGCGCGATTATATTCCCTCACTGCCGCCTCGTATTCTATGCGGGATTTGTTGGTAACATCACCATCAGACATGGATCCAGAAGTAATAGAAAACAGAGTTTTGCCTCCTGACACTTGCGCTCCTTCAACAAGCGATGTTGCAGTAATCTTCAATACGCCTGAACTTTTTGCCACAAGTGTCTCGTCATCGCCTTGCGCGGCAAGCACCTGTCCACTGGTCTTTATTCCTTCACGGAAATCACCTGCAACAACAGTCTCCACCTTTAGTCCGGCGGCTTTAGCGCACTCTTTTGTGAAGATTATTTCATCAGAATCATGTTTCTCGCCACCCAGAGCATGTTCCTCATGAGCAGAATCTTCATCTGTACTATGTCTATGTTCTTTTTCCGATTCATGTCCTTTCTGTCCGATGCATGAAACCAAAAACGTACAACACGCAAAAAACAAAATATTATAAACGGTTTTCATATCAAAGGTTAATTTTGGTGCAAAGATAAAAAAAGAATTTTGCAATCCAGTTGCAAAAACCCGCCAACCCCTATAATATCTCGTTAACTCCTCCTTAAACTCGTCTCTTCCCCCAAAAAAGAAAGTCGCCCAACTCTGAGAGTCGGACGACTTTAGAACTTTGTCTGTTCGCGCCTGAATTATTCAGCAACTGAATCAGTAGCAACTGAGTCAACAGCAACTGAGTCAACTGAATCAGCAGCGAGAGAGTCAACTGAATCAACAGCAACTGAATCAACTGGAGCCTCTGCCTCAGCAGCCTTCTTGTTGTCACATGAAGCGAAAGAGATAGCTGCAACAGCAGCGAACATAAGAACTAACTTTTTCATTTTCTTTAACTTTTAAATTGTAATACAATCGTGTTTAATATTTCTGGGTGCAAAGGTATAGTGTTTTAATGAAACTGCAAACTGTTTCGTTTGAAAAGATTGTTTAACTCGTTTTAACTTGACAAGTATCAACAACTGTGCACGACAACAGCATCATTTTTTTTGTTTATTTCACAAAGTTTAACCTTAATTATTGTGTTGTCTAAAACATCTGACACAGGTCCGTTAGTGCTTGTTTCCTTGGGCACTTTGTACTGTATGCGAATATAATTGTCCGTAAATCCCCCAAGGCTGTTTCCCTTTCCCTTCTCAAGCAGTACAAAGCGTTCTTCCCCAAGATGTGACTTATAGAACGCAAGTGTCTTTTGTTCAGAGAGTTTCAAGAGAATATCCGTACGACGTTTCTTCTCTTTCTCATCCACAATATAAGGTATCTTCAAAGCGGCTGTTCCTGGTCGTTCGCTATAAGGAAAGACGTGCAACTGCGACACATTCAGTCCCTTGATGAATTCATAACATTCGTTAAAACATTCGGGCGTTTCTCCCCTGCATCCCACCATCACATCAACACCGATAAAGGCTTCTGGCATATACTCCTTTATCAGTTCTATCTTATGACGAAAAAGGGCGGTGTCGTAGCGACGGTGCATAAGTTTCAGCACCGTGTCTGAACCGCTTTGCAGAGGTATATGAAAATGCGGCATGAACTTCTTGCTGCGAGCGCAAAACTCTATAATCTCGTCAGTGAGAAGTTCGGGCTCAATGCTGCTAATACGATAGCGTTCTATGCCATCAACCCCATCAAGAGCTTTCACAAGATCAAAGAATGTTTCGCCTGTAGTACGACCGAAGTCACCGATATTTACTCCTGTAATCACAATCTCCTTGCCTCCCTTCGCAGCCACCTCCTTCGCCTGATCAATCAAGAAGTCAACAGGAGCGTTACGCGAAAGTCCGCGGGCATAAGGGATAGTGCAGTAAGTGCAGAAATGACTGCAACCGTCTTGAACTTTAAGGAAGAAGCGCGTGCGATTTCCTCGTGAGCAGGAAGGAGCAAAGGGCCATGACTTTAGCTTTGGCTTTGAACTTTGGCTTTGGCTTTGAACTTTGGCTTTGAGTTGTAAGTTAGAGTTCTGAGCCAGAGCCAAGGCCAAAGTCCCTCCCCCTTCAGGGGGCTGAGAGGCAGACAATCTTTCGGACAGAACCTGAATAAGTTTCGCCTTATCCTTATTGCCCAAGACAAGGTCAACACCTTCTATTCCAACAACTTCCTCATCCTCAAGTTGCGCATAACATCCTGTAACGACGACGAAGGCATTAGGATGTTTCCGTATCATACTGCGGATGGCATGGCGGCATTTGCGGTCAGCGACCTCCGTCACAGAGCAAGTGTTAATCAAGCAGATATCAGCCTGCTCACCTTTCTCAGCTGTCGTTACGCCATAAGAAGAGAGTATTTCGCTGAAAGTACTGGTTTCGGCGAAATTCAGTTTGCAGCCTAATGTGTAGTAGGCTGCCTTCTTATTCTGAAAAGCGCAAGTCGCAATCATAGAAACTTAAAAAGTTCAAAGTATTAAGTACAAAGTACGAAGTTCTAAGTACTTATTTCTCATTCATAAGAAATGCCTTAAAGTCTTCAAAGTTCTTTGAGCATTCAACACTCTGTTTCTCACCCTTCATAAACTCAGCGAGACGTTCCGGGATGGCAACCTCCGCACCGATGATGCTTTCAACAGTCTCCTTGAACTTCGCCGGATGGGCAGTCTCTGCAAAGACAGCATGTTCACCAGGCTGCAGTTGCTCCTTGAGTGCGCGATAGCCACAAGCACCGTGAGGGTCAAGGATATAGCCAATGGCCTGATAACACTGCTGCATTGTCTCCGCAATCTGCTCATTGGTATATGTTGCTCCTGAGATAAGCGATGTTATCACCTTGTGGTCACCCTTATACAACTCATAGATGCGCGCGAAGTTTGAAGGGTCACCCACATCCATTGCGTTGGCAATAGTCTGAACAGATGCTTTCGGTTCATACTTACCTGTCTGCAGATAATTATAGAAGATGTCGTTTGCATTGTTTGCAGCGATAAAACGCTTAACAGGCAAGCCCATCTGATGGCCGAAGAGAGCGGCACAGATATTACCGAAGTTACCGCTCGGCACGCAGATTACAAAATCCTTCTCCTTGCCTATCTTCTTCAACTGCGCATAAGCATAGAAGTAATAGAATGCCTGTGGCAGGAAGCGCGCAACATTGATAGAATTAGCGGAAGTAAGTTTCATGTGCTCATTGAGTTCCTTGTCCATAAAAGCAGACTTCACAAGTGTCTGGCAGTCGTCAAACACGCCGTCAACCTCCACTGCAGTGATGTTCTTGCCGAGCGTTGTAAACTGGCTCTCCTGAATCTTGCTGACCTTTCCCTTAGGATAAAGCACATAGACATGGATTCCGTCAACTCCGAGGAAGCCATTGGCAACGGCAGAGCCAGTGTCTCCGGAAGTAGCGACAAGCACATTCACGAGACCTTCATTGTTATGCTGATTGATAAAATACTGCAGCAGTCGTGCCATGAAACGTGCGCCGACATCCTTGAAGGCAAGTGTCGGACCATGGAACAGTTCGAGCGCATAAATATCTTCCTCAACCTTGTTTATCGGACAATCGAAGCGCAGAGTGTCACGAACAATGTCGTAAAGAGCATCGCCGTCAACGTCTTCGCCGAAGAAAGCGCTTGCCACCTGATAAGCGATATCCACGAACGACATTTTGTCTATCTCATCAAAAAATTCCTGTGGCAGTTTCTTTATCTGATATGGCATATAAAGACCGCGGTCTTCTGCCAATCCGTTAACTACCGCCAGCTCGAGTGTCGCGTCGGCGGCCTTATGATTTGTTGAATAGTATTTCATAATTTAAAAATTGCTCAACATAGTGGAGTTACTTGGGAGTTAATGTGGAGTTACCTGGGAGTTAAAGTGACAAATGTTTTATGCACTTGAAAGGTAATGTCTTGAACTCCTTGAACTCCTTTATTATATCATTCCAAATAAAAATCGATTGTAGTAACCACTCTCACCTTTTTTATATGTGGTGTGTTCACGTCGCGGTCTTCTATTGAGAACTGCCCCTGTGCCGCCTGTTTTATCTTGCCGAGGTTGCTTTCAGAGTCTTGTGCGAATTTCTCGCCAGCCTTGCGCGCGTTCTTTGTAGCCTCCTCAATCATTTCCGGCTTTATCTTGTTGAGGTCAGTAAACTCATACACCAACTGGTTATCATAGTCATTGCCTTTGATGGCGATGCCCGTGTTGAGCAGTTCACTTTGTTGCAGTATCAGTTTTCTCACCGTTGCCACATTGGTAGAAGCAACAGTCACACACGACTCCACCTTGTATCTGTAACCCGAATTGTTGTCGCCGTATTGGTTGGCAGACATATCCGTCACCTGTGGGGCTTTCACTGTTATGTCTTTCTCTGCAATGCCGTTGTTCTTCAGGAAACTGACGATTAGCTGGTTCTTCATACTGCACTCCTTATACAGTCCACCGAGGTCATTGCCTAACTCCGTGTAAGACAAAGGCCAGATAACCTTGTTGGCTTCCACCTCCCTTTCGGCAAGTCCTTTCACGCTAACAACCCTCTTGTTTCCAAAAGCAGTCGTAAGACCATAACTAACACACAGGCCTAACAAAAACAGACCGACAGCCATGATAATGGCTTCTTTGTAATATGTTTTCATACGCTATTGATGAATAAAAGTTTCTATGAATTGTCTTAGACGCAGCAGCCCGTATTCGCCCGACACGCAACTCTCCTCGTTATATTCCTGCACACTGTCAGGCTGAATTTCCTTATGCCAGATGATAAACGGCACAGGCTCGTTGACATGCGTGCGCGTCTCGCAAGGCGTAGGATGGTCTGGGAGTATCGCTATGTGAATATTGTCGTCAACAGACATTATATAATCATATATCGGCTTCACAATACGGTCATTGAAATATTCCGTAGCCTTTATCTTCAAAGCCACATCACCGTCATGACCAGCCTCGTCGGTAGCTTCCACATGGACAAAAACAAAATCGTCACCGTTCTTCAACGCGTCGATGGCAGCCTGCGCCTTACCCTCATAATTGGTATCGGCAAGACCGGTAGCTCCTTCCACATTTATAATATCAAGACCGGCATAATGTCCGATGCCTTTTATAAGGTCAACAGCGGTGATGACAGAGCCTTTCTTTATCTGGGGGAACTGCGCGAGGAGAGTTTCCATCGAAGGACGGTATCCTCCACTCCACGGCCATATAGAGTTAGCTTGCAGTTTTCCCTCCTCAGCACGCTTCTTGTTGAAGGGATGCTCAGCCAAAAGGCTCTGCGATTTCATTATCAGCTCGTTTATCAGCGCGGCAGTGGCTTTGTCGCCTTTCACCAACAGCGGTTGCCATTCCTCGTTAGGATGGTCGTGCGGTGGCGCACATTCTATATCCTTGCTACCACCCTTGATAACAAGGAGATGGCGATATTGTATGCCTGCGATGAACTTCACATTGAACGATTTCCCTTCCACCGTGTAATCACCGGCAAGCTTCTCGTTCAGGTAATCGATGAGCACGCAGGCATCTTCCGTCTGCAGATGACCGCCGTGATGCGTCATTATCTTACCGTCTTTCAGCGATATGATATTGCAGCGAAGGGCAAGGTCGTCGTCAGCCATCTCATAACCGATAGAGGCAGCCTCGAGAGGTCCGCGACCTTCATACACCTTGTTAAGGTCATAGCCTAAGATGGCAGTATTTGCCACCTCCGACCCTGGCGGAAAACCTTCCGGCACAGTTACCAGTCGCCCAGTCTTTCCTTCCCTCGCCAGCAAATCCATCGTCGGGATATTGGCAACCTCTAACGGCGTCTTACCACCTAATGACGGCTGCTTATGGTCAGCCATACCGTCGCCGAGGAGGAGGACCCCCCTCCAACTCCCCCCACAGGGGGGGAGAGACTTATAGTTAGTCTTATTCATTAGAATTTTGTGTCAGTTTTTTACTATATATCAGAGTCCAACAGTAATTCTATTATAAGGTAGTCTTATTCATTAGAATTTTTGTGTCAGTTTTTACTATATATCTGAGTCCAACAGTAATTCTATTATAAGGTAGTCTTATTCATTAGAATTTTGTGTCAGTTTTTTACTATATATCTGAGTCCAAAGGTAATTCTTTGATGATAAAGTTCTTTATTTGTGCTATTACCGATTCCAAATCCTTAAGAACAATATCATTCGTAAACCTTAATTCCGTCAAACCAAGACTTTCCAGATATTGCTTTCTAATAAGGTCGTATTCCAACTGCTCGCCATGTAGATGGTGTAAGCCGTCAATTTCTATATAGAATCTATGGGACAAGCAAGCGAAATCCACTATAAAATTTCCTACAACATGTTGCCTTCGGAACTTCACACCCAATTTATTTCCTCTTAACTGCTGCCATAAAACAGACTCCGCTTCTGTAGCGTAATTTCTGTGTCGCTTAGCAGAATCAAGCAAAATTGGGTTATCTATATTCGAAAACTTCTCATATAGTTTTTCCTTTGCCATTGATAGTTGTGATTATCATTTCCTGAAAGCTAACTTTTCAGTTCTCCCCCCCTTGTGGGGGGAGTCAGAGGGGGGCCTATATATTCGCTATCGACATGATATTTGCGAACACGCCGGCGGCTGTTACGCTTGCGCCAGCGCCGTAACCCTGGATAAGCATCGGATAGTCGAGGTAACGTTCGGTGGTGAGGAGCACGATGTTGTTGCTGCCTTCAAGCTGATAGAGAGGATGGTTTTGGGAAATCTCCTGCAGACCGATGCTCAGTTTGCCGTTCTCCATCTTTGCCACAAAGCGCTGGCGCATACCTTTGGCAGCGAGAACCTTGCGCTTTGCCTCAAACTCCGCGTCAAGCATTGGCAGGTTCTTCCAGAACTCCTCCAATGTGCCGTCGAAATACGACTGTGGCACAAAGAGGTTTCTCTCCACATCGCTCTGCTCAACCTTATATCCTGCCTCGCGCGAAAGGATGACGAGTTTTCGCAACACGTCCATTCCGCTCAGGTCTATGCGCGGGTCTGGCTCGGCATAACCCTCCTCCTTCGCACGGCGCACAGTCTCGCTGAACGGCACATCCTCTGCCAGTTCGTTGAATATATAGTTGAGCGTACCACTAAGAACAGCCTCTATCTTCAGAATCTTGTCGCCCGAGTTCACGAGGTCGTTTATTGTTCCGATTATAGGCAGACCGGCACCCACATTCGTCTCAAAGCGGAACTTCACTCCGCGGGCAAGCGCCGTGTCCTTCAGCAGCTTGTAGCTGTCGTAGTCAGACGAAGCCGCAATCTTGTTGCAGGCTATCACGCTGACATTATGTCTGAGCAGCGGAAGGTAGATGTCAGCCACATCTTTCGATGCAGTGCAATCCACGAACACACTGTTAAAGATATTCATTTCGAGCACCTTGTCGCGCAGAGAGTCTATCGTTGAAGGTTCCGCGGCGTCGAGCTGCTCACGATAGTCGGTAAGGTCAAGTCCCTCGCGACAGAATATAGCCTTCCTGCTCGAAGCTATACCCACAACATTCAGTTTCAGGCGGCGTGTCTTTTTCAGTTCCTCCTGCTGTGAACGAATCTGCTCAATGAGTTTTCCCCCCACATTGCCTACGCCGCAGACGAAAAGGTTGAGCACATTGTATTCACTCAAGAAAAAAGAGTCGTGCAGCACGTTCAGCGACTTACGGAGCAAAGCCCTGTTTACCACAAAGGATATGTTGGTCTCCGACGCGCCCTGGGCACAAGCGATGACACTGATTCCCGAGCGGCCGAGAGTGCCGAAAAGCTTTCCCGCGATGCCCGGCGTGTGCTTCATGTTCTCGCCCACGATGGCTATTGTCGCCAGTCCGCGCTCAAGCTGCATAGTGTACATGGAACCCGTCTCTATCTCCTTCGCAAACTCCTCGTTGAGCACCTCCACGGCAGTCTGCGCGTCTTCCTCCTTCACGCCGATGGAAGTAGAGTTCTCCGACGACGCCTGACTGACCATAAACACACTTATTCCCGCGTCTGCCAATGAGGTGAAGATGCGGCGGTTCACACCGATGACGCCAACCATCGACAGTCCGGTCACCGTGATAAGTGCAGTGTCCGAGATTGACGATATTCCCTTGATAGGCTTGGCGTCGTTTGTCACAGTGTCACTGATTACCGTGCCCGGGTTGTTCGGGTTGAATGTGTTGAGCACACGGATAGGAATGTTCTTCACACACACAGGATATATCGTAGGCGGATAAACAACCTTCGCGCCGAAGTTGCAGAGCTCCATCGCCTCCACATACGACAGCTCGTTGATGGTGTATGCCGTAGGAATCACTCTTGGGTCGGCAGTCAGGAAGCCGTCAACATCCGTCCATATCTGCAGCTCCTCCGCGTCTAAGGCGGCAGCGAGAATGGAAGCGGTATAGTCCGAGCCGCCGCGACCGAGGTTTGTCGTGCGACCGGTGTTGATGTCACGCGAGATGAAACCGCCGCAAACGGTAATCTTCGGCATATCGGCAAACGCCGCCCTTATCAGCCGGTTTGTCTCCTCCGTGATGAGAGTGTGCTTGCCACCCTTGCCCACCTTCCGCTCCGTGCGGATAAACGAGCGCGAATCCTTCCACTGCGCACCTTTTATCAGCGCAGCGCATATCTGCGACGACAGCCGCTCGCCGTAAGCCACGATGGCATCCTGCGTCTTTCCGCTAAGGTCGTGAATGAGATAAACGCCAAAGAGAATGCTCTTTAGCTGCTCGAAAAGCTGGTCAACAGTCTTGAAAAGTTCCTCTCTCTGCCTCGAATGCGTTATTATCGTGTCTATCATCTGATGGTGACGGTCAACCATCTGCTCAAACTCATGCCTGTAACTCTCATCGCCTTTCAGGGCAAGGTCCGACATTTTCAGCAACTGGTCGGTAACACCGCCGAGGGCCGATACCACGACAATTACCGGTTGTCCACTCTCTTTGGCCTCCTTTTCTACAATGCGCTTGAGGCTCTGAATACTGCGCACGGAACCAACACTTGTTCCGCCAAATTTCAATACTTTCATTCCTTAGATGTAATATTACATGGACTGCCCAACAACGAGATGGGTTTTACGCCATGGAGTTAATATTAATTTCAGCGCGGCAAAGTTACGATTAAGCGAAGACAATAGCAAGCAAAAACGAAATTTCTTTTCGATTTTGC
>JABUUE010000016.1 GCA_021443335.1 Bacteroidaceae bacterium | reverse complement strand
GATTTCGCCACGCTTGTTCTGGGGCAAATCTACTCCAACAATTCTTATTGCCATGTTGTGTTAAAAAATTAGATAATAAAAAATAAAATGATTAAGTTAAGAATTAACCCTGACGTTGCTTGTACTTCGGGTTCTTCTTGTTGATTACGTACAGACGACCTCCGCGGCGAACCAGCTTGCAGTCAGAAGTACGTGGTTTAACAGATGCTCTTGTTTTCATAAGAGATATAAAATAAGTGATTTTTAGTTATTTATAACGGAAAACGATTCGGCCCTTGGTAAGGTCATACGGAGACATCTCCACTTTCACCTTATCACCAGGAAGAATCTTGATGTAGTGCATACGCATTTTGCCGGAGATATGCGCCGTTATGGGGCAGCCATTCTCCAGTTCAACCTTAAACATCGCGTTCGACAACGCTTCTACAATAGTACCATCTTGCTCAATAGCAGATTGTTTTGCCATAAATTATATATATAATTAATGTGATTGCAGCACTTAGTAATGGTGAAAAACACTTTTTTTCATTACTTATTTTTGCGCAAATACGCACAAATGTTAACACACTATGCGCTTTTGAGCGGCAAAATTACAAACTTTTCCGCACAAATCTATATATTTTTTAAATATTTATTCACAAAACTCGCAAAATCTTAATCTGCGTTAACATTCACAACTACTTCTTTGCCCTTATATACCACTAACTTAGCAGTTTTTTGCGCATCAAGCTTGGTTTGTCCCTTTTTGTGAAGCACGACATTAAACTTGCGATTCTTGAGCATTCCCTTGAAAGAACCCTTGCGGTCTGATATGGTGAGTGTCTTGGCGGCATTATCATAGACGAAGCGGAAAGTGGCATATTTTCCCTTCTCGTAATTGTAGTTTGTGCCCTCGTCTTCATAGAGTTCAAACTCGCCGTCAGCACCATCATACACATTCAGAGTTATTTCCTCGGCAGCCTTCTCGTCGCTCCATTCCATGTCCGGACCTACTGGCAATATCGCGCCTTCTGGTGCAAAAACAGGAATCTTGTTGATTGGGGCATCGACTTCCACGGTCTTTCCGCCTGCATAATAGTCATCGTTCTCCACATCATACCAGCCCTTCTGTTTTGGGAAATAAACCTCGCGGGAACGAGCGCCATAATATGAAACAGGGCAAGCCATCAGCGAAGGTCCAAACATCCACTGGTCTTTTATGTTCTCAACATTCTTGTCGCCATTGAAATCCATGATAAGACCACGCATCATCGTGTAATCGCGGAAATGAACCCAGCCTGCCATAGAGTAAATGTAAGGCATGAGACGATAACGAAGCTTATGATATTTCACAATGCCTTCGTAGGCAGTGTGACCTTCGGGAGCTATGTTCCAAACCTCGCGCAAAGGCCATTGTCCATGAGCGCGATAAAGAGGGATGAAGCAGCCAAACTGATTCCAACGGTTTTGAAGCTCACGCCACTCTTTCAGGTCTTCATTTTCCACGCCTGTCTTGTCGTACTCGCGCTGTGCTGCCTCATAGCGTTTCTCAACACAGAAGCCACCTTGGTCCATTCCCCACATTGGTAATCCTGCGAGAGAATAGTTTATTCCGGCAGTCATCTGCGCGCGCATATCCTCCCAGCGAGTGCCGATGTCGCCACTCCATGTAGCTGTAGAATAACGCTGCTCTCCTGCAAAACCAGAGCGAGTGAGCAGGAACACACGGGTGTTCGGGTTCACGCTGCGCTGTCCGTTATAAATAGCGTCGGCATTGACTATAGAGTAAGCGTTGAAATATTCGGTAGAAGAGCCAAGGGCTGTCGGACCGCAAAGTGCCTTACGATACCACATCGGCGTGCAGTCACGAACATTAGGCTCAGAAGCATCCATCCACCAAGCGTCTATTCCTTTATTGTATTTACTGTAAAGGTTGTCGTTCATCTGTTTCCAGAAAAGTTTGCGCGCACCAGCGGAATAAGCATCGTAGAAAGAGCCCACATAGCCCGGTCCTACCCAGTCTTTTATCTGGTCTTTCACCGCTTGGCCATACATCCAGCCGTTTTGGTCAAGCTGCTTATAGTTATCTGTACTACAATAGAACTTCGGCCAAACAGAAATCATAAAACGTCCGTGCATAGCGTGAACAGAGTCGAGCATAGCCTGAGGATTCGGGAAACGAGATTTCTCGAACTCATGACTTCCCCACTGGTCCTCGGGCCAGTAGTTCCAGTCTTGCACAATATTGTCAATAGGGATGTGACGTTTTCTGAACTCACCAAGAGTTTCCTCTATTTCAGCCGATGTCTTGTAGCGTTCGCGACTCTGCCAGAAGCCATAAGCCCATTTAGGATAAAGGGAAGCTTTGCCCGTGAGAGTACGATAGCCAGAGATTATTTCATCGGCATTATTGCCTGCAATAAAGTAATAATCCATATCGCGTGACATCTCACTCCAGATGCTCATCATACCCTGTTCCTTGTCTGACAGAGGTGTTGCAGCGCGTAAAGAGCAATAAGAAGCTCCGCCATCAGGCTCCCATTCTATCCTGATAGGTGTCTTCTTTCCCTTTTTCAAAGGACAGACAAACTTGTAAGAGTTTGGATTCCACGCCGTACGCCAGCGCTCAGTAACAACCTCCTTGTTGTCAATGAACATGCGGACATAACCAGCATAATAAGCCAGCCAACGGTAATTGCAATCTACTGGCGCCTCGATGAAACCTTCAAAAACGACTTTGCTGCCATCAAGAGTAAGTCCTTTTGGCAAGCGTTCAAGTTCAAAGGCGTGGTCGTAATAAACAGAATCCTCCTCACGAACAAATTTCTTTCCGCTCGGGTCTTTGTAAGTAACTGTCAGTCCACCGCGCGAGCCGCCACGATTGTAAACCTTAAACGCCTTGCAGAGCTGCTGGTAGTCTTCCGGATTTCCCCAACGGCAGTAGGAGTAACTGTCCCAAAGTACGCCATAATTCTTGTTAGAAACAACAAAAGGCACGCTCACCTTTGTGTTATACTGGAAAAGCTCCTCGTTAACGCCTTTGTAATTAATATCCTCGCTCTGATGTTGTCCAAGGCCGTAGAAAGCCTCATCATCGGGAGAGTTGAAAAGCGCGCGCCAAGTCCAAGCGTTACGCTCTTTGTCTGTCAAAGAGCCAACACCAACCTCATTGTCAGGAACGGAGAAGCGCTTGAAAGTCTTGCCGCCGACAGCCTCGTCAAGCAAGAGCTTTCCTTTCGAATCTTTGAAAGTGATATGACCGGTTGTTTTATCAACAATCGCCACAACATTCTTCGCCTTTAAAGAAATCTGATTGCCTTCTTCCGCAACAGAAAACTTCACTTTAGCCTTCTGTGGCACGACAATAAGGCTCTTCTTCTCAACGAACTCCGTTTCAGGAGTGGCAACAACACGGATGATGTTATCATTCACCACCTGCAGTTTTATCAACTTCACGGCCTCGTCTGCCTGAGAGTCAAGTTTCACAACAATTCCGTTTCCATTATTAATATAACTGCCGGCAGAAGCTGCGACAAACGGAAAGAACAATAAGGTTAAAAGGACTTTAAGTTTCATATAAGTATAATTAGTTATGTTTTTGGGGGAGTTAATGGGGAGTTAAGTCTTTTTCCCAAGCGAAATCACCTCGCAATCCTTGAACTCACTGCCTTCAATCTGCAATCTCACAAGCGTGCGTTCCACCTGCCATCCTTGCAAACCGGCAGCACCAGGATTAATATGTAGCATGTTCAAAGTCTTGTCATATTGGATTTTCAATATGTGGGAATGTCCGGAAATGAACAGTTTTGGCGGATTGGTCATCAACTTTCTGACAATCGAAGGGTCATACCTGCCAGGATAACCTCCGATATGTTTCATCAAAACATCCACTTCCTCACATTTCCACCTTAATATCTCCGGATACATTCTGCGCAACATCCCGCCGTCGCAATTGCCACAAACGGCACGAACAGGGCGAAACTCGTTGAGTCGCTCAATAAGTTCAACACTGCAGATATCGCCAGCATGCCAAATCTCATCGCAAGGCTCAAAATATTTCAGATAGCGGTCGTCCCAAAACGAATGCGTATCACTTAATATTCCAATAGTCTTCATATCAATGTCTCTTTAAAACCAGTCGCTGTCCCTTATTTGTCGGAATATCATAAAGATAAGTCTTGGCAAGTTCTGGCAACGGCTCTATAGCGTCAGGATAGTTTATCTGCTGCTTCTGCTTGTATGTTGTAACATCGAAAAACGAATTTCTGTTTTCGCCCTTTGCCGCCTTAAGTTTCTTGCCGTTCATTGTCAGCGGCACAGCAGAACGCAGACGAAGGTTTCCGCCAAGAGTGGATGTTACCGCAACTTCCGTAACTTTTCCCCCACTCCATTTCATATCCACTTCAAAGCCGCCGCGAGCCTTCAAGCCTGTTACCCTGCCATCCTGCCAAACATCTGGAATAGCTGGCAATAAATACACAAAACCATCATGACTTTGAAGCAACATCTCGGCGATGCCTGCCGCGCAACCAAAGTTTCCGTCAATCTGGAATGGCGGATGAGCGTCAAGAAGATTAGGATATGTTCCTCCGCCTGTTTTATGAAACTCATTGGTATATTTCGGACGGATAAGAGTCATCTGGTCGCCAATCAACTTCCAGGCATGATTGCCATCCAACAAGCGCGCCCACAGACAAACCTTCCACCCCATTGACCAACCGGTACTCGGGTCACCACGGTGGATAAGAGATTTGCGCGCGGCAGCAGCGAGTTCCGGCGTGCGATAAGGCGAAATCTGATTACTCGGATACATTCCGTAAAGATGACTGATATGACGATGCTCGTCTTTTGGGTTGTCCCAATCGTCTTGCCATTCCTGAAGTTGTCCCCAAGAGCCTGTCTGTATGGGAAGAAGTTCCGAAAGTTTTACCTTGACAGAATCGCAAAGCATTTCTCCTTGTGAAGATGATTTGACACCTAAAATCGCCGACGCTTGAAGATAATGGGAAAAAAGGTCAAAAAGCAATTGGTTGTCCATCGTAACACCAGCAGCAATAGTTGCCTTGTGGTTAGCATGCTCATTCTCAGGACTTAACGACGGACAAATAACCCACGCCTTGGTTTTTGGTTCACGCACCAAAGTCTGATTAAAGAATCTTACCGCGCCTTCTATATAAGGGAAAACCTTGTGGAGAAAATCCTTATCACCGGTATAAAGAAAATGTTCCCAAAGATGCTGGCATAGCCACGCCGCTCCCGACTGCCATAAGCCTGATGCGGCACGGTCAACTGCCCCAGTGATACGCCACAGGTCAGTGTTATGATGAAGCACCCAGCCGTCAGCGCCATACATTACGCGGGCAGACTCATGACCAGTCTCTGTCAAGTCAGCAATCATCGAGAAAAGCGGCTCTGTCAGTTCAGAGAGATTTCCCACCTCTGCCTGCCAGTAGTTCATCTCGCAGTTAATGTTCGTAGTGTATTTCGAATCCCACGAAGGCAACATCTTATCGTTCCAAATACCTTGGAGTGTTGGAGGCTGTGTGCCTGGCTGTGAGGAACATATCAGCAAATATCTGCCAAACTGGAAATAGGTTTCAGCAAGTTCAAGGTCCTGAGTTTCCTTAAATCTCTCCACACGCACATCTGTCGGGTTGTTGTCAAGTGTGCGAAGACTGCCAAGAGTCAGTTTCACACGGTCATACAGACTTTTATACTTTGCTGTATGTTCTGCCTTAATCTTTTCAAACGACTTTTGCAGAGCCTTGTCAAGTATTTGCTTCGACAATGCCTTGTCATCACCGCTAACATCATTGTATTTCTTGAAGTTTGTCGCTATTGTTACATAAATAGTAGCCTCGTCGGCATTCCGTATCTGCAACGAGCCGTCATTGCAAGTTACCTGACCGCCTTTAGACTTAGCTGTAGCACGACCGCAGAACATTATCTTTCCTTTTTGTCCCTCATGCCACCCGCTTGTGCCAATGAGTTTTATACCGCCATCTTCCGACATCAGAATAGCATCTTGCTGCGGAGTGGTGAATGTTGCGCTGCAAGTGATAGAGCCAGGTTTGTCTGCCGTCAGATGCACAAGAATCACATTATCCGAAAGCGAAGCAAGATACTCGCGCTTGTAGTTCACGCCGTTGGCCTTGAAAGTCATCACAGAGCAGGCAGAATCCAGAGAAAGTTCACGATAATAATTTGAATAATCTCCTATCGTTGGCGACGAAATTATAAGGTCGCCAAAAGGCTGATACGGCATGCCTTTATTCATATTCTTGTCCAGACTTGGCATCACGTGCTCATTCGCCATGTCTGTCGCTTCTTTGTATTTGCCTTGCCACACCAATTCGCGTACTTTTGGCAGCCACTCTCTCGCCTCTGGATTAGTGTTGTTATTAGGTTTGCCAGCCCAGATAGTTTCCTCATTTAGTTGAAGACGATCGGAAGAAGGAGCGGAAAAAAGCATCGCACCAAGTCGAGCATTACCTATTGGCAAAGCCTCATTCCAACTGACTGCGGGCTTATCATACCACAAAACATGTTGCGGTTGAGCCATGACAGCCACCGAACAAAACATCAAACATACCGCAAATAAGTAGTTTCTCATGAGATTATTTACTTTTCTATTCTTACATTTTATTCTCGACCGTTATCTCCATTCCATCATATCCTAATTGGAAACCATTAGGAAGTTTTTGGTTAACATCCTTTGCCAAACCAATATCGTGGCACATGTGAGTAAAGTAAACTCTCTTCGTCCCAATCCTACGAGAAAAGTCTATTGCCTCGTCAACAAGCAGATGCGTTGGATGGTCTGGAAAATAGCGTAAAGCATTGACAACAAGAGTTTCTACACCTTCTAAATAAGGCAGTTCACCGTCGTCAATTGTCTTCATGTCAGTTATATAAGCGAAATCACCGATACGGAAAGCGCTGATTGGCAAATTGCCATGATTTACACTAAACACCTGCACCTCAATATCACCAACTCGTATCTTATCATGGTTTTTATATGCATGAGCCGAAACCTTCGGGATGCCAGGATATTTGTGCTCGGCAAAAAGATAAGGCAGAGTGTGTTGCATAGCGCCAATCACATTTTCATTACTGTAAATATTGATGTCACCGAAAACGCAGAACGGGCGCAAGTCGTCAATTCCGCCACAATGGTCATAATGAATGTGAGAGATAAACACTGCGTCAATCTTGCAGTTCGTTTCCATGAAACTAACCCCTTGGAAATGGCACAACATCTGCTGATAGAAGTCTGGGCCACAATCAATCAGAATTCTCGTGCTGCCACTCTCTATCATTGCAGAAGAACGCAATCGATGGTCGTGAGGATCATTGCTCATACACACCTCACAGTTACAACCTATGACAGGAACACCACACGATGTGCCAGTGCCAAGAAGCGTTATTTTCAACTCAGACATTCGCGCTACACCTCTAACTTATATAATTTCCACTGCGACCCGCTCCTGCGGAAATACAACTTACACTCCTGCGAAGAGGCAGGCAGACGCATGATAAATACCTTGTTGTTAGAAGAGTCTTCCTTCTGACCGTAAGCCACAGCGTAGAAATCGGCGGCGAGTTCTGGCGACAATTCGAAAAATTCCTCAGGCGTTATTGAACGTGTTGAAGTGGTATTCTCATCAAACCCTTCTTCCTCTTCATCAAGGTTAGGACCTGTAAAGGTAATGTTCTCCGCAAGACTTTCCTTGCAGAACAGAGAGTCTGTCGCAAATTTCTGGTAGAAACGCAGGAAACCAGCATTCTTCGACTCCGAGAGAGAATCTCTCTCAAGGGAAGTCATCCTCCACTTTCCGTCAATACGATTGAAGTTGAAGCTCTCAAGCTTATTCTGCGGAATATCCACATGTATCACAGCAACATCACTGAGAGAAGTGTCTTTTGCCAATTTCGTCTGCCTCTCATCGTCAAGAAGCATAACGTAAAAGCCATTCTCCGCATAGAACTTCTCCATCACCCATTGTCCCTCGTTCATTGTGGTTTTCTCACCGTTGGTAATCACATTCAGAGGCCACACAATACGCGCTTTCTGAACATTGCGGTTGTTCGAGAAATTGAAGAAAAAGTCATCAAAAAGTTCATCCGCAGCCTTGGGCATCGGCTTCTCATTAATAAGCTTCTCTAATTCCGACACAGGTGTACTATCAACAACAGCAACAGAGTTCAAACCAAGAGAGTCAGTAGCAACCACATCTGTGGAGTCTGACTCCTCAGCCTCACCTTTCTTGCTATCCTTACAGCTGGTAATTCCAGTAGAGACAATTCCCAACAGCAACATTATCGGGAACACAAACAGTAGCTTTCTCATTACCTTTTTTTACTCTTTGACATCAGTAATATCAAATTATCAAGCGCAAAGTTACAATAATTATGCTATCTTAATAGATTATTCACGATTTTTTTATAAATTTGCACCCTAAAAATATAAAAAGTTATCAAATAACAACAAAACAAACATAAATAAAATACTTCCGTGTTACAGAAAATTAAGGAATTGCTCAACGAGGTGGAAAACCTCCATGCAAAAAATCTTGAGGAAATAGAAACACTGCGTGTCAAATATCTCTCAAAAAAAGGAGCGCTCAATGCTCTTATGGGAGAATTCCGCAACGTCCCGGCAGAAGCAAAGAAAGAGGTCGGAATGAGAATCAACGAGCTGAAACAAGCAGCTTTCGACAAGATTAACGGACTCCGCGAACAGCTACAGACTGCCGTAGAGACGTCAGACGACATTGACCTCACACGCACATCCTACCCCATCCAGCTTGGCACACGCCATCCGCTGACAATAGTGAAGAACGAGATTATCGACATCTTCTCACGAATGGGCTTCACTCTCGCCGACGGACCGGAGGTTGAAGACGACCTACACGTGTTCACCAAAATGAACTTTGCTGCCGACCACCCAGCACGCGACATGCAAGACACATTCTTCGTTGAGAGCAACTACCCCAACGATGTTACAAAGAATATCCTGCTACGCTCACACACGTCATCTGTTCAGGCACGTGTTATGGAGAACACGCAACCACCAATCCGAATCATCTGCCCGGGAAGAGTCTATCGCAACGAGGCTATCACTGCACGCGCACACTGCTTCTTCCATCAGATTGAAGGACTTTACATCGACAAGAACGTCTCTTTTACCGACCTCAAGCAGGTGCTTCTCACCTTCTCACGAGAGATGTTCGGACCAGAAACGGAGATTCGTCTGCGACCAAGCTACTTCCCATTCACAGAGCCATCAGCAGAGATGGACATCACTTGCAACATCTGCGGTGGAAAAGGTTGCGGATTCTGTAAACATACTGGCTGGGTGGAAATTCTCGGCTGTGGAATGGTTGACCCCAACGTCTTGGAGCTCTGCGGCATAGACAGCAGTGTTTATAGTGGCTACGCATTTGGACTCGGAGTTGAGCGAATCACTAACCTAAAATATCAGGTAAGCGACCTCCGTATGTTCTCTGAGAACGACATCCGTTTCCTCAACGAGTTTACATCTGCAAGATAACAACTATCAGAATAACAACAGTCAAAGGACGACAAGACAAAAGACTAAGTCAAAAAAGAACAGACAACTGTTATAACACACAAACGAGGGCCTGATTTTTCAGACCCTCGTTCTTTTTATAATAATGCTTACACAAATAATGTTGATGTTGATGTTTACAACAAACAAATGCTTACGCAAGCATTGCATTAATTACTTCACGATAAATTTCTTTCCATTCTTGATGTAAAGTCCTGCAGGCAGATTGCTGTCAGAGTTGCCCACTGGACGACCGGAAAGGTCATAGACAACTACTGGCGCACCATCATTAACTTCGTTTATTGCCTCAATGGCAGTAACATTTGCGCCAAGACCCTTAGCAAAACCGGCATAAGTGTGCTTGCGATACCAGTCGAGAGTCCAAAGTCCAACAGGTGTGTTTGCACGCCATCCACTACTTGCAGGTGAGTCGGTAGCACACCACTGACAGATGCCCCACTGCTGCTCAACAGGAATAATCTCGTAGTATTTCTTTATAATCCACTCATAGAGGTCAGCCATCTTCTTGTGCATCGCTTCTGTCACCTGATCTGTTGGCACAGCCTTTCCGCTTGCGTCATCTATTCCCATGTCAAGTTCGCTAATGCGGACCAACTTTCCTGAAGCAGCCATCAGCTTGAAACTATTTTCAATAGCGTTCTTCTTGTTTCTTTGCGTATTCTCGTTCATGTAGCAAGAGATATGCATTTGTGAGCCAATTCCGTCAATCTTGGTCACTCCGTCAGCCTCCCAGCGCTTTATCCATTCTATGAGCGACTTGAGTTTCTTGTTGCCGTCCCAATCGCTCTCAAGGTTGTAGTCGTTGATGAACAAGCGAAGCTGACCGTCGTCGCCACCTTGCTTCTGCATAACTTCAGCGTAATATTTGCGTGCCAATCGGCAAGCCTGACGAACATATTCAAGGTCTCCCATGTGTGTCTGCCAGAAGAAATCCGTCTCACTTGGACCGTGCTGCAGGTCGTAGATGCCGTCACCGTCATTATCTGCGCCAGAAACTGTCTCATTAGCCAAATCCCACGCCTTAACTTTTCCGTTAGTAGCATTCATCATTCCCTTTATCCACTTGTCCATAGCATAGACCAAAGTGTCGTGCTTCTCCTCTGCTGTCAGCGGCACGTTAATAATCTCTCCTGGATCTTCGTGAGAGATTCTTATGTCTCTGATAATTATATCGCCTACAAAATTACCATGCTGCAAGAGTAAGAAGCTGTTTCCGATAGTGTTCTTGAAGATTACTTCCACCTCTTGGCTTGTTTCCGTGAAAGGAACGTTTACCACAGGACCGCTGCTCCAGTCACCGAGCTTACAAGTGATATTACCCGTGTTCTTGCCGTCAGGATTGTTTCTTGCGCGCACGTACATTGTCATCTTATAAGTTTCACCCTTCTTGCAAGGAATATTGTCGAAGGCAATATACTGCACATCGTAGTTGTTCGGAGTCTTCTTTGTGGTGGTAACAATCATACCGTCCCTTGCACTGAACTTAAATGAGAAGCCAAATTTCTCCTGGTCGCCAGTCCAACCAACAGTCTGCTGTGTGCGGAAATCCTTTTTCGCGATAACGTTCCAGTGTGTCTTTCCTTCTGGGTCGATAATCATCTGCTGCCTGTCGGCAATAAGATTGTTCAACCAACCGTTAGGCTGCTGAGCGTGCCAAGCCAAGGTATGACCGTAGATGTTAAGTCCGGCAGCTGATGCGGCATTGACGAAATTTGTGACAGTAGTGAAATTCATCACACCATTGTTGTTCACGCAGCTGCCCATCTTCATGGCGTTGCCAGTGACAACCTCGTCAAAATAGTTGTTTGCCACAGCCTTCACATTGCCGCCGTTAAGATAGTCCGAAGCAGCAATAGCAAGTCCGAGTTTGAAGTTCGGGTATTTTGCTCTGTCAACATACTCCTTGAGAGGACGATAATCCTTCAAGTAACCGTAATTGGCCTCATCATTAGGATTGCCAATCTCGTAGTTTTTCTGTGCGCTAACACTTACTGCAACACATAAAAACAACACTGATAACACTCTTTTCATACGCATAATTACAATATTTACTCTATAGATGTAAAACACTCGTCGTGAGTGATGATAAGCTTTCTTTCCGGGTTGTATGTTCCTATATAAACATTCTCGCAGACGTTATTGGCAAACTTCTCAACTATCTGACTGAAGGAGAAGACTGACAAGTCATAGACAATGAAAACGCACCCCTTGCGCTCGCTGAACTTATGATGGTTGATGTCTCTTATCAGGTTGTTTGAGTGTTGTGCCGAAAGCGTTATGAACTCTGCCTCCAAAGCGTTGTCGCTCGCCAAAGTAGAACATTCCTCAAGATTCTTCTTGTCGATGACAAAAACATATTTGCGGAAGTCTTTCTTCTTGCGCGAATCAAAACCGAGCATCTTCCTCATCCTGTATGACAGCATAGAGCAGAGGGCAAAACCTGCTTTCACGTATATCGCCACCTGTATGGGCAGACGCAAAAGGATATTCATGCTGCTGAAATGCTTGCTGAGGAAGATGAGCATCGCCTGGTAAAACACGTGGACATAGCGAAAACTTGATTTCGTAGTGCTCTCGCCCTTGTAGTGCAAGATGTCTATCGGCAAGAAGTAATTCTTATAACCGGTCTGCAACATGCAGTATGACAGGTCAATATCTTCGCCGTACATAAAATAATCCTCGTCGAGAAGTCCCGCCTGCTCTACAACATTTTTGCGCGCAAAGAGAAAAGCGCCGCTGATAACCTCTATTTCGTTCGGCTCATCCCAAGGAAGATAACTCATGTAATAGTGGGCAAGCCTGCGGTTGTTGGGGTAGCGGGTGGCAAGTCCCGACATCTTATAGAAGGCGGTCATGGGCGAAGGAATGCCACGACGACTTTCCATGGCGCGACTGCCGTCGGGATGACGCTGACACACGCCAAGCGCACCGCAGTCAAGATGCTCGCGCATAAAGTTCACGCAGTCTTGAAGCGTGTGTTTCTGGATTACGGTGTCAGGGTTCAAGAGCAGCACAAACTCTCCCGTGGCGCGCCTGATGCCAATGTTGTTAGCACGTGAAAAACCAAGATTGTGAGAGCTTGCCATGATTCGGATGTTCGGAAAATTCTTGCGAAGATAGCCGACAGAACCGTCAGACGAGTGATTGTCAACAACGATAATCTCCACATCCATGCCATGAGCAGACTCCATCACACTGTCTATACACTGTGCGATGTAGTACTTCACGTTATAGTTCACTATGACAACGCTGACTGTCATTTCTTCTTTCGTATCAACAGCAATGATATTGCACCAATAATGGCAAGATATCCGAACGACACTTGCTTGTCAAAGGTCAAATATAGCGTCACATTCGCTATCAACGGCAGAATTATTGCCGCGAGAGTAAACTTTCGCTTCTTGCTCTTCAACGCGACAGGTATTAGGCACACCGTCACGAGAATCATCACATTCGATATTATGTATTCTATAGTCATTTATTTTCTAACTAACATCTGCGGTTAAACAAAAATCAACAAAATTTTTGCTTACTATTTTTGTCTGCGTTAATTTGGTTGAATCTGCGGTTAAAAAACAATCACAGTTCCTTTCTGTCAAGTATAGCACGTCCGAGTGTCAGCTCGTCAGCATATTCTATCTCGCTGCCAGCCTGAATTCCCCTCGCTATCACACTGATTTTCACGCCAGTTCCTTTAAGCTTGCGCGAGATATAGAAGTTAGTGGTGTCGCCCTCGAGCGTGGAACTAAGTGCCAAAATCACCTCGTTAAGCTTATTCTCCTCGTCAGTCTCTTCTTGCGCCTTGACAACCCTTTCCACCAAACTGTCTATTTCCAAGTCACCCGGTCCGATGCCTTCCATCGGCGAAACAACACCACCCAACACATGATACAATCCCTGATATTGCTGCGTCTGCTCTATCGCCATCACGTCCTGAATATTTTCCACAACACATATTGTCGTTTGGTCGCGCCGCGGGTCGGAGCATATCGGACAAACCTCCGTGTCACTGATGTTATGGCAATGTTTGCAGTAGATAATCTCGCGCTTCGCCTTCAGCAGAGCGTCGGCAAACTCCTCCACCTCGTCATCGCCTCTGCGCAGCATGTTTAGCACAAGTCGTGTCGCCGTCTTGCGCCCTATGCCGGGAAGCGAGGAAAACTGCTTCACCGCATGTTCTAAGAGCTCTGAGGAGTAGTGGTTCACGGAAATTAATTTGCAGGATTAATGTGTCGCTTTATACCAGTTGGTTTCTTTCAGCGAATCGTATCTATCGGTGCAAGGGTCGGAGCACGACAGTCCGCAGCAGGTTCTTATCTTCCTACCGGTTCCGGACAGTTGGGGAGGAAAGAAAGCAGAGTTATATGTCGGTGTATAAACATTCTTCGTCACCAACTTGCTCATTACTGCATTGAAATCAGCGAGCAGACTGCTTTCAGTGCAACTCTTGCTCACATATTCAGCGAAATCGTAGAACACGTTATAGCCAAAATTGGAAGCGTAGTCGTAACCATCAAACACCTGCAGTTCAGTCCTTTCAACATCCTTGCTTGTCTTGTAAATGCGTTTCATCACTGCAGCCATATTATCCACCTGCGAGCAATCCACAACTGACAGCGTGGCGCTATTCCAAGACGTCACTTTGTAGTAAGTTTCATAGCTGTCATCACAAGTCCCGGCGTAGTCTTCTTTATACAACCTGTAAATCAACTTCTCATAGTTCTGTCCGCTGCTGCCTATCTCCGTTACCGAGCCGATAAGATATTTACAGGTGTTACGCATGTCGTAAGCAACCTCAATATTCTGGCACAAACAGCAGTCGGTAAGCACAAATTCAAACTTCTTGCCGAGCGACTCTATAGCCTTGCTGAGGGTCTTGAAAGTTGTGTCATACTTGTCCTGTCTCGTCGTGCCAAACGCGCGCGACGACTTGTCTTCCAGTGTCGGGAGCCAGCCGTTACTATGACAGCCTATCACCATTCCAATCTTCTCCGTCTTGCCGATGCTGATGACGTCAGAGAGAATGGTTTTCAAGCCGCTGTAAGTGGTGTAGTCAACAGAAGAGAACGGGTACGACTTGAGCAGGGAGTCGCGGATAACAACCTGTCCCTGAGCGTCCTTGTCGTAATATTTCTTATATAACGAGCCAGAAATAGTGTTGCTGCGGAAATATAGAATATTGACCTTCCTCAGCTCACTGTGTTTCTTCATCGCTGCGTCAATCTCCGACAAATCACCGTTCAGATATCCTACATCAATACCATAAGGCTGATGAAGGAAGATTGTTAGTTCAGGTACAACCACAGGCTCTTCCGGCTCATCCAAATTATCGCTGCAAGCAAAAAGCAAACTGCAGCAAACAATTCCGAGCATTAAACGCAATACTTTCATATTATTTTTTTTCTTATTAGTTATTCAAGGAGTTCAAGAAGTTCAAGAAAATCAAGGAGTCCAAGAAATTCAAGAAGTCCAAGGAGTTCAAGGAGTTCAAGACATTACCTTTTGTCATTAGTCAGAGTCAAGGTCTGAGTCTGTGTCAGAGTCTGTGTCAGAGTCAGAGTCAGAGCCAAAGTCCCCTTACTTCCTCAACTGCTCCAACGCAACCTTGATGGCAGCGATTTTCTCCTCGCTGTCAGCCTTCTTCTTCCGTTCCATAGCCACCACAGCCTCTGGCGCATTAGCCACAAAACGCTCGTTAGAGAGTTTCTTGTTGATGCCGGCAAGGAAACCTTCAAGATGTTTCAGCTGAGCCTCGTTCTTCGCTATCTCCGCCTCAACATCTATGAGATTGCCAACAGGCACTGCCCATTCCATTGTGCCAACCATAAACGAAGAAGCGTCGGCGGTCTTCTCTTCCACAAGCGTTATCTCAGAGAGGTTAGCCATTTTGCTCACCACTTTATTATATGCAGAGTAAGCGTTCTCGCCCACATGCTGAAGAGCGAGAGTCTCTTTCGGAGCTATGTTCTTCTGGTTGCGCACCATTCTCACGCCTGCAACTATCTGCTTCACCACCTCTATGTCAGCTATGAGCTTCTCGTCAGCGGCAGTAGAAACAGCCATCTCAAATTTCTCGCGCATTATTGAGTCGCCATCTTTACGCTCGTAAAGGTTCTGCCACAATTCCTCGGTGATGAAAGGCATAAACGGATGAAGCATCTTCAGCAGAGCGTCAAAATATGACAGCACCTTGCCGTAAGTCACCTTGTCGATAGGCTGACCGTAAGCAGGCTTTATCATCTCGAGAAGCCAAGAAGAGAACTCGTCCCAGAACAGTTTATACACAAGCATCAGAGCCTCGCTCAAACGATATTTTGAGAACAGGTCTTGCAGTTCAGCGCCTGTGGTGCGGAGCTTTGCTTCAAACCACTCGCACGCTATCTTGCTTGCCTCAGGCTGCTCTATCTCAGCTGTCTCCCACCCTTTCACAAGGCGGAAAGCATTCCAAATCTTGTTGTTGAAGTTACGGCCCTGCTCACAAAGTGCCTCATCGAAGAGAATGTCGTTGCCGGCAGGAGCAGAAAGCATCATACCCATTCTAACGCCGTCAGCGCCGTACTGGTCTATCAGGGCAAGTGGGTCTGGCGAGTTTCCGAGCGACTTCGACATCTTTCTGCCAAGCTTGTCGCGCACAATACCAGTGAAATAGACATTGCGGAAAGGAATCTGCTTCTGATATTCGCAGCCAGCCATTATCATGCGAGCCACCCAGAAGAAGATGATGTCAGGACCAGTCACGAGGTCTGACGTAGGATAATAATAGTTAATCTCCTCATTGTCAGGATTGTTGATACCATCAAAGAGAGAGACAGGCCACAGCCATGAAGAGAACCAAGTGTCCAAAGCATCTTCGTCACGCGAAAGTTCATCGGCGGTAATGTTCTCATATCCCGTTATCTTCTTCGCCTTCTCCAACGCCTCTTCTGCTGTCAGTGCCACAACATATTTCTCAGCCTCGCCCTCCTCTGTTGGAAGGAAATAAGCCGGAATACGATGACCCCACCACAACTGTCGTGAGATACACCAGTCCTGAATATTCTCAAGCCAGTTCTTGTAGGTGGTAACATATTTTGTAGGATAGAACTTCAGTTCGCCGCTCAGCACCGGTGGCAGCGCGATGTCTGCAAAATGCTGCATTGAGAGGAACCACTGCTTGCAGAGGCGTGGCTCTACCGCTGTGTCCTGGTTACGCTCCGAGTAGCCTACCTTGTTGTCGTAGTCCTCAACCTTCTCAAGCAGACCAGCCTCGCCGAGGTCTATCACTATCTGCTTGCGCACATCCATGCGGTCCATGCCAACATATAGTCCGGCAGCCTCAGAGATTGTTGCGTCAGGGTTGAAGATGTCTATTGTTTCAAGGTTGTGAGTCTTGCCAAGGGCGTAGTCGTTCACGTCGTGCGCTGGAGTAACCTTCAAGCAACCGGTTCCGAACTCCACATCCACATATCTGTCTTCTATCACAGGTATCACGCGACCAACCAAAGGCACGATAACCTTATGACCTTTAAGCCACTGGTTCTTCGGGTCTTTCGGGTTGATGCACATGGCGGTGTCACCCATAATAGTCTCAGGGCGTGTTGTTGCCACCACAGCGTAGTAACCCTTCTCGTCCTTGTGCAGCACCTCACCCTCTTCGCCTGCTGGCTTCACCGCGTCGCTGTCAGCCACATAATATTTCAGGTGATAGAGTTTGCTCTTCTCCTCGCGGTAGATAACCTCCTCTGTCGAGAGCACTGTCTGTGCCTTCGGATCCCAGTTCACCATTCGCAGACCGCGATAGATAAGACCTTTGTCGTAAAGGTCGCAGAACACTTTCAGCACCGATTCCGAGCGCTTCTCGTCCATTGTGAAAGCAGTGCGGTCCCAGTCGCATGAAGCGCCGAGCCTGCGCAGCTGCTTCAGGATAATGCCGCCGTGCTCGTGAGTCCAGTCCCACGCATGCTCAAGAAACTGCTCACGGGTGAGGTCACGCTTCTTGATGCCCTGCTCAGCGAGTTTGTTCACCACCTTTGCCTCCGTTGCTATCGACGCGTGGTCAGTGCCTGGCACCCAGCAAGCGTTCTTGCCCTCCATGCGTGCACGGCGAACAAGAATATCCTGGATAGTGTTGTTAAGCATGTGCCCCATGTGAAGCACGCCAGTCACATTTGGTGGCGGGATAACGATAGTGTAAGGTTCACGACTGTCTGGCTTACTTGCAAAAAGTTTGTTGTCGAGCCAGTACTGATACCATTTTGACTCCACATCCTGTGGATTGTATTTTGTTGCTAATTCCATATCTTATTTAAAACTAATTACCTTGTATTTTTCTAAAAGAAATTATCGTTTTAAGTTTATTTTTTCTGAAAGAAATTATCGTAATTTAACGTAATTTAAAGCCTGAGTCAAAGCCAAAGTCAAGGTCTGAGTCAGCATCTGAGTCAACTCCCCCTTTAGGGGGCTGGGGGCCGGGTGCCAGTTCTCCCGACCCGTAGCACCGATGATGTTCCTCGTCGTATATCACGCAGAACTGTCCCGGTGCCACGCCGTGAATTTTCTGCTCCGAGTGCACGAGGTAAGTGCCGTCGTTGAGGTTCTCGAGCACAGCCTTGTGATGCTCCGGCGTATGCCTTATCTTGAATGTTATGTTCACCGCCGTCGGCACATTGCCGTCAGCATCCGGCGCGAATGGCGATTCCGTCAGTATGTGGAGGTCGCGGATAAGGAACTCGTCCTTGTACGCCGTCTCAGGGTCATAACCTTTCGACACGTAGAGCACATTCCTCTCCATATCCTTCTTCACAACAAACCACGGACCGCCGCCGAAGCCAAGACCGTGGCGCTGTCCGATGGTGTGAAACCACAGACCTTTGTGCTTGCCTATCAGCTTGCCAGTCTCATATTCCAACACCTCTCCCGGTTTCTCACCAAGGTAGCGGCGGATATAGTCATTGTAGTTTATCTTGCCAAGGAAGCAGATGCCTTGCGAGTCTTTGCGTTTCGCGTTCACTAAATGCTCACGCTCGGCTATTTCCCTCACCTCTCCTTTCAGGTAGTGGCCTATCGGGAACACAGCTTTCTTCAGTTGCCAGTCGTAGATTTGTGCCAAGAAGTCCGTCTGGTCTTTCACTGGGTCGGGACTCGTGACAAGCCATTTCTTCCCGTCTATTATCTCCGTCTGCGCATAATGACCGGTGGCTATCAGGTCGTAGTCCTTGCCTATCTTCTCGTGGAAAGCGCCGAACTTTATCAGTCTGTTGCACATCACGTCAGGGTTTGGCGTAAAGCCGTTGCGCACCTTGTCCATCGTGTATCGTGTCACTTGCTCCCAGTATTCCTTGTGGCAGTCAACGACCTTCAACCTGCAGCCGTATTTGCGTGCCACAGCCGTCGCCATCTCAAGGTCCTCCTCGCTCGAGCAGTCCCATTCCTTGTCGTCCTCCGGACCAATCTTTATGTAGTAGCAGTCCGGATGAATGCCCTGCCTGTGAAGCTCGTAAGCCACCACCGACGAGTCAACACCACCTGAGAGAAGCAAGCAAATCTTTTCCATCTTTCCTATCAGTCAAAGCCAGAGCCAAAGCCAAAGCCTTTAGTTCCCAACATACTTCTTCACATACTCCTCCGTCCTTGTCTCGCCCAGCTCCTTCGCCTTTTCGAAGTTCTTCATTGCCGCCTCCTTCTCGCCCTTTCTTGCCTGGGCGATGGCGAGCAGCGTGTAGCCAGTGTGATTGTCGGGCGCTATCTTCACGCAGTAGTTTGCAGACACTATCGCCTCGTCAATCATTCCCACACGCAGTTCCAACTGCGCCTTCTCCGCCGGATATAGCGGCTCCTGCGGGTTGACGATTATGCAGTTCTGGATATCCACTATCGCCTGCTGGTACAGACGCGCGTTGACCTCCGCCTTGAAGCGCGTGTAGAAGAAAGCGTCATCTACCTTGTTCTGCGACACAAGCTGATAGCGGGAGTAGTCGAGCACCGCCTCACGGTAGTTCTTCATCTCATCCTTCAGCTGTCCGCGCATCAGGAAATAAGGAGCGGCAGAGTTTATCGACAGCGAATCGACATTGTTGATGGCACTGTCCAACAGCGCCACAAGCTCCTCGTTAGCCACGCCCATCGCCTGTTTGCAGCGCGCTGATTCGTAGTATATCTGCGGCTTGTTCACATCCTTCTCCGCGAGCAGCGTTATTAGTATCTGGTCTGCCTCGGCATATTTCTGCTGCACAAAGAGAATCTGCACCTCGTAGTTGCGGTATAGCGACAGATTGCTTATCTCTTCCGCCGCCCTGATATATTCTATCGCCTTGTCGTAGGTCCAGGGAGCGTAGGCAGGCTCAGGCTGGTATGTCAGCTTGTTGTATATCAGTTTGCTGAACTCGTAGTTCACCTCCGCCTTGTCCGTCACGTTCTTCATCGCCTTCTTCATGATGTCGTCCGCCGCCTCGCAGTCGCCCGCGTTCGTCGCCACGTTGGCAGCCATCGTGTAGCCGTCCATCTCTGCCGGGAACGCCTCCATGAAGTCCGTCGCAGCGGCAGCATATTTCAGAGAGTCACGAGTTGTTATCATCATTGCCATCACACGAGCATCCTCCAATGCCGACGGCAACTGCTGTGGCACGTTAATCTTCGCCAAGGCGGGGTCGGTGGCTGACAGCACCTGAGGCATCAGCGTCAGCGCGTAGCGGATGTCGGTAGAGTAAGCGTCGGCAGTGTTGGGAGAAATTTCCAACAGACCAGCCACCTGTCCTTGCTCCGTTACGAAAGGACAGCCGCCGAGACCCTCCTGCCCCACTAACTTGATGATGTAGTAGGAGTATTTGTCCATGAAAGTCTCCACGCTCTTCACCGCGCCCTGCTTGATGTTGCCGTTCTGCTTCGTGCCTACGCAGTAGAGCTTCGTGCCCTGCTGCAGAGCTGCTGCGCCTACGACTGTCGCTGCCGTTGTCTTCGCCTCTATTTTGAAATGCGCAAGGTTGTGAACCTCGTTGGCGCCGAGCATCCTCTTCACCTCGTATTTCTTACCAGCGTGGTCAGTAACCTCCACCCTGTAAGCGCCGAAGAAAGGCTTGCAGGGAGCCACAGCCTCACCGTCATTGCTCACGAAGACGCCGTTGCCAGAGCCTATCTCGTTGCCATTCTTATCGTATGATATAAAAGCAAATACCGCCTTCTGCACATTTTTCACGGCAGAAGGCTGGGCATATACAGTAGTCGTAAACTGTAATATCAGTGCTATCAATAGCAGTATTTTCCTATACATTTTTCTTATTATATCAAGAATCTATCTTTTTAACTGAAACAAATTATCGTTCTAACTGAAAGAAATTATCGTTCTAAGTTTATTTTTACTGAAAGAAATTATCGTAATTTAACGTAATTTAAAGCCTGAGCCAAAGCCAAAGTTCAGAGCCAAAGTTCCCCCCCTCAGGGGGTTAGGGGGCCGATTACACCGCCTTAAAGCTCATGTCCAGTCCCTTCACGCTATGCGTCAGAGCTCCGACAGAGATAAAGTCCACGCCACACTCGGCATAGTCGCGGATAGTGTCGAAGGTGATTCCTCCCGACGATTCCGTCTCGTAGCGGTGGTTTATTATCTCCACAGCCTTCTTCGTATCAGCCGTAGAGAAGTTGTCGAGCATTATGCGGTCGATGCCGCCGTGCTTCAGAGCCTGGTTTAGTTCGTCGAACGAGCGCACCTCAAGCTCAATCTTCAGGTCAAGACCTTTCTCCTTCAGGTATTTGTGACAGCGGTCGATGGCGTTGTCGATGCCGCCGGAGAAATCCACGTGGTTATCTTTCAGCAGAATCATGTCGAACAAGCCGATGCGGTGGTTCACGCCGCCGCCGATTTTCACAGCCTCTTTCTCCAACATTCTCATTCCCGGCGTCGTCTTCCTTGTGTCGAGCACTCTCGTGTTAGTGCCCTCGAGACGCTTCACGTATTTGCGAGTCATCGTCGCTATGCCGCTCATGCGCTGCATGATGTTCAGCATCAGACGCTCCGTCTGCAGCAGGGAGCGCACGCGACCAGTTACCACCATCGCCACATCGCCCTTCTTCACTTCGGCACCGTCGCCGATGAACACCTCCACCTGCATGTCCTTGTCGAAGGCGGCAAACACCTTCTTCGCCACCTCCACGCCGGCGAGCACGCCATCCTCCTTTATCAGCAGTTTAGACTTGCCCATCGCGTCCTCAGGGATGCAACAGAGAGTAGTATGGTCACCGTCGCCGATATCCTCCGCAAACGACAACCGTATCAGTTCGTCATTAAGTTGATCTACAGTTAACATATCGTCATTATTCAAAGTTCAAAGTCTGAGTCTGAGTCAAAATCTGAGCCAAAGCCCTTACATCGTAAATATCGTCTCGTTCTTCTTGTTCGTCTCGAGGTTCAGACCGATGCCGATTTTCAGACCTATGCGGTTACGCTCCGACCTCATGAACGACGGACGGAAATACACTGCCGGCTCTATCGTTATCGTACGGTTAACGAAGAACGCCCATCCAGCCTCCACCGTCGGCATAACATCGTTGTATTTCTTCTGCACATGATAGTAGCTCACGTTAGCACCGACGAAGATACCGTTGCTCACGAAGTAGTAGCGGCCTCCGACGCCGAAAGAATACTGGTTGTTGCCCGCGTCGTCAGTGTTAGCATTGATGGCAAGGTTAGCGTTAAGCATAATGTTGTCCCACACCATGTAGCCGCCCATAGCAGCGAGACCTATCGCCATCTTCGTCTTCTCACTCCAGTTCAGGTCAAGACCAGACAGGCTCGCACCAACATAAGTCTTGCCACGCTCAAACTGAGCACTCGCACCCGTCGCAACAGCTATTGCTATCAATAAAAACAAAATCTTCTTCATCATATTCTATTATTTATTTTTGTTCTTTATCTTTGTATATGTATGTTGATGTTGATGTTTGGTTTGAGTCAAAATCTGAGCCAAAGCCAGAGCCAGAGCCAAAGTCTGAGTCGCTCCCCTTTCAGGGGGGCCGGGGGGCCGGTCCGCGTCTAACCCATAAACATAATCGCGTGCAAAGGTACAGTTTATTTTTCACTTTCAGCCAAACTTTAACCCTTTTTTTTAAAAACACCCCGAAATACATATCATAGCACATAGACAAGAAGGTAATTATAAGTAAGTGGTCAAAATTAGTTTGATGTTAGATTGTACTATGTTTGGATGTAGATTTGGTTTTTATTTTCGGGAGTGTAGCGGGCTACATGACTGAAAAGAAAAGACAAAGATGCGCCAAAGAGAGTGCAAGATAATATTTCTCCACTTACTTAGTCTTTATAAAAATAATTTTGACCACTTACTTATATTAGACCTAATTTGAAAATGCCCTCAAAGCGTCTCTGCATGAGTTTCACCAATACCCTGCATGAGTTTCACCAATACCCATGCGCTGTTTCGCTGATACTCGTGGGCAGTATCGCCGATATTACTAAGCGAAAGTAATTTCAACCGGAAAAATTTCTATAGACACAAATTACTTCCTTTCAGTCTGTGACATCATTGTCTATCTTAAAGAGGAAAGTTCCTGGCCAAAGTCTAAGTCTGAGTCAAGGTCAAAGTCTGAGTCAATAGACACTGATAAAACATCAACACAACATAAAACATCAACATAACTTACGCACACTATGGCTAAGTAATGCTAAAAGATGCTATGCGCCGAAGGTGGTGTTGTCGGCGAGTACCTGGTTGACGATGCGGGTGATTTGCTCTTTGAGTTCGTTGATGAATTGTGCGGCGTCGTACTTCTGCCGCTCTATGTCGCGCAGTTTCTTCTCCCATATGCCTGTGAGCTCGCACGACTTGAGGAGTTCCTCCTTGATGATGCCGATGAGCTCCACGCCGGTCTCTGTGGCTTCTATGCGCTTCTTCTTCCTGACGATGTAGTTTCGCTTGAAGAGTGTCTCGATGATATTGGCGCGCGACGACGGTCTGCCGATGCCGTTCTCTTTCATTGCCGCACGCAGTTCTTCGTCGTCAACAAACTTTCCCGCTGTCTCCATAGCCCTTAGCAGTGTCGCCTCGGAGTAGTATGGTGGGGCTTTTGTCTCTTTCTGGGTTAGTGTAGGGGTGTGTTCGCCCTCTTCGCCCTCGATGAAGTTGGGTAATATCTTTTCTTCCTCGTCCTGGTTGTCGGTTTTGCCATAGAGCGCTCTCCATCCCTGCTCGAGAATTGTCTTGCCGGTGGCTTTGAACTCTGTTTTTGACGCAGACTCTGACTTTGACTCAGACACAGACTTTGACACAGACGCAGACACAGAGTCAGAGTCAGAGTCGAAGTCAAGGCCAGAGCCATCCCCAACCTCTCCCAACACTGTTGTTGTGGCGAACTTACAGTTGGGGTAGAAGGCGGCGATGAAGCGGCGTGCCACAAGGTCATAGACGCGCTTCTCAAGGTCGGTGAGGTTGGCGTTCTTGGGGTTGACACCCGTTGGGATTATGGCGTGGTGGTCGGTGACTTTCGAGTTGTCGAACACCTTCTTGCTCTTGGGCAGCTGCTGCAGGTTGAGCGGGGCGACGAGCGGCGCGTAGGGAGTGATGCCCGTGAGTATCTGCGGACATTTGGGGTAGAGGTCGTCGGTGAGGTATGTTGTGTCAACGCGCGGATATGTGGTGAGTTTCTTCTCGTAGAGGTTTTGGATAATGTTAAGAGTCTGCTCCGCACTTAGACTGAATTTCTTGTTGCAATCCACTTGCAGCGATGTGAGGTCGTAGAGTTTCGGCGGCGCTTCGGTGCCTGTCTTCTTCTCCACTTTCGTCACGCGGAAGGGCTTGCCTTGTATCTGCGCGAAGGCTGCCTCGCCCTCTTCTTTTGTGGTGAACTTGCCCTTGGTGGCGGTGAAGAGCGTGTCGCGGTAGATGGTGGAAAGCACCCAGTAAGGCTCGGGCTTGAAATTCTCTATCTCTTTCTGGCGGTTTACGATGAGCGCGAGCGTTGGTGTCTGCACTCGTCCGATGGAGAGCACCTGCCGCTGTCGGCCGTATTTTATGGTGTAGAGTCTGGTGGCGTTCATGCCAAGAAGCCAGTCGCCGACAGCTCGCGAGAGTCCGGCGTAATAGAGCGGCTGATAGTCGGCTTGGTCTTTGAGGTTCTGGAATCCTTCTTTTATGGCTTCGTCGGTCATCGACGATATCCACAGGCGCTTGACGGGACATTTTGCCTTTGCCTTTTGCATCACCCACCGCTGTATGAGCTCTCCCTCTTGTCCCGCGTCTCCGCAGTTGATTATGCTGTCGGCAGCCTGCATGAGTTTCTCGATGACGGCAAACTGCTTCTCGACATGCTCCGCGTGGATGACTTTTATGCCGAAACGGTCGGGTATCATGGGCAGTTGCCCCAGCGACCAGTGCTTCCATTCGGGATGGTAGTCGTGGGGCTCTTTCAGTGTGCACAGATGTCCGAAGGTCCATGTCACCTGGTAGCCATTGCCCTCCATGTAGCCGTTCTTGTTTGTGTTGGCACCTAAGATGCGGGCTATGTCGCGTGCCACACTCGGCTTTTCTGCAATGGCTACTATCACTCTTCTTCCTCGGTAACTATGCAGTCGGGCGACAGTTGTCGGGCGAACTCGGTGTTGAAGGAGATGATGGTCTCGGAGCGTGAGAGCTTCAGCGGCTGCAGCTTGTCGTGGATGATTTTCAGGAGCGCGTTGTTGTTTGGCGCGTGAATCTTGATGAAGAGGTCGTAGTTGCCCGTGATGTAGTGACACTCCACCACCTCAGGAATGTTTTTCAGTGCCAACACAGCGTCGTCGAAATACTCTGGGTGCTTGAGGTTCAGACCGATGAAGGCTGTTGTCTGAAAGCCCATGTCTTCGGGGTTGAGTATGAACTGTGAGCCTTTGATTACTCCCATCTGTGTCAGTTTCTGAACACGCTGGTGGATGGCTGCTCCGCTGACGTTGCAGGCACGAGCCACCTCTAGGAACGGGATGCGCGCGTCGGTCGAGATGAGCTGCAGTATTTTCTTGTCTAATGCGTCTAATGATTGTTTCATGGGCTAATGGTTTTACAGTTACGGAGGGGAGGTGGAAGCTCGAGTTTTCAGAAAAGTTCAAAGCCAAAGCCAGTGCCAAAGCCAAAGCCCTCCTTTAGGGGACAGACTCTGCCTGCTCCGTAGCGTTGTAGTTTATTCTCAAGGTTCCCACTTTCTTCATTTCAGACTTCACCTGCGAGATGATTCCCATTTTTGCATGTCTGTCGGCTCGGAACGATATGATGAGACCGTTGGAACTTTCGGGCAGTTGTTGCTTATAGCCGTTCAGGACTTCCGCTATCTGTCCGATGGCTATCAGGGAGTTTTCAATCTGCACGTTGCCTTTGCTGTCAACGAAGACGTGTACGAGGCTGCTCTTATCCTTTGTCTTGGTGAGCTGTTGTCCTTCGGGCAGTTGGTAGCTCAGTTTGACGTCAACTTCGCGCAGGTGTGTCACGAGGATGAAGAAGAAGAGAATGGTGAATATGAGGTCGGGCAGTGCGGCGGTGTTTAGCTCCGTCGATGGCCTTTGTGGGCGTTTGAACATTTCTTTTTGGGTTTTAGGTTTATAACCTTATTCCTTTTCTGCTATTCTTTGCGGATATTTCCTTCTTACCTCTGCCTTCTGGTCGTCGTTAAGATTGCTGTATTCCGCGTGATATTTCTTCTGCGCGTAGGTTTCGCGCACGTCTTTGTAGGCGAGGAGAATCTTGTTCTGCAGCTCGAAGTAGTGGCTGTAGTCGGCTTCCTTTGAAATCTCGAGCGTGACGATGTGTTTCTGTGGCTGCGGGCATCCTAAGATGAATGTCGCGATGCGTTTCCGTAAGTCGGTTACGGGCTGCTCCTCGTCGTTGAGATATGACTTTCCGTCGTCTTTCAGCGTTATTGCCAGTACGTTTCTCGCGTCAATCTCAGTAATCTTCTCTATGTTCTTGTCGTCTTTCTGCTGTAGCTGCCTCATCAGGCCTTTCTCCTGGTCCATGGATGTCACCATGAGGAAGAAGGCAAGCAGGATGAAGGAGATGTCGGCGGTGGCTGTTGCGTTAAGCCCCGGCATTTTCCTGTGTCGCTTTGTATGGAAATCGAAGGACATTGTTGAACTTTGGCGTTGGGTTTGAACCAGTCCCCTCCCCCCACTTCAGGGAGTTATGAGGCTTATTTCGTTTTAGCTATAATATCCATGAGGGTGATGGCAGATTCTTCCATTTGGCTCACCAACCGGTCTATCCTTGAGAGGATGAAGTTGTAAAGCACTTGCAGGAATACTGCCACAACAATGCCGTAGATGGTGGTGATGAGCGCCACCTTCATTCCGCTGGCAACGATTGTCGGGGAGATGTCGCCGGCGTTCTGGATATCGCTGAAGGTGAACATCATGCCTGCTACAGTGCCGAGGAAACCGATTGACGGAGCGATGGTTATGAACAGTGATATCCACGAGCAACCTTTGTCGAGGTTGGCTGCCTGGACAGCGCCGTACTGGGCAATGCTTCGCTCGGCGTTTTCGAGGCTCTCGTTTATGCGCAGAAGTCCTTGGTAGCAGATGGAAGCCACCGGTCCGTAGGTGTTGCGGCAGAGTTCCTTCGCTGCGTTGACATTGCCTTTTTCTACGTGCTGTTCTATCTCGGCGAGCAGCTTCTTTGTGTTTACGCTCGCCTTTTTGAGATATATGAAACGCTCAATACAGAAGGCAAGACCTAACACGAAGCACAGTGATATTGCCGACATGAAGTAAGGGTTGCCGTCGATGAATAGTTGTTTGAGTGTGAAGTCCATATTTGGTGTAAGTTGAAAACTAAATACCTTTTTAACTAAATGAAATTATCTTTTTTTACTGAAAGAAATTATCGTAATTTAACGTAATATTTTTTAACGCAAGTATCACGGGCTCACAAGTTTTTATTATTTATGGTGCCCTTCGGGCAACGAGTTTCACAAGAGCCCGTTTAGTAGGAGGTCCAAGAACTTGTGTATCTTGTGCCATAGGCTTATGGCCGTCCTCTTCCCCCTAAGGGGGGACCGAGGGGGCTATGAGTTAGAGGGGGGTTGTGTTCTTGTGAAACTCGCGTTAAGTTAAAGTTCAAGGTCAAAGCCATCCTCCCCTTAGGGGGCCGAATTCAGCAGTTCGGCGCAGCTTTCCATCAGCCATTTAGGCGTGCTGGTGGCTCCGCAGATGCCCACGGAGTTGGCGTTGCGCAGCCATGCGGGGTCAATCTCTTTCGGACCTTCGGCGAGGTACGACCTCTCGTTGACCTGCTTGCAGGCGTTGAAGAGCACTTTGCCGTTGCTCGATTTCCTTCCGCAAACGAAGATAATCACGTCGTGGCGTTTCGCGAAGTCCTGAATGTTGGGCATCCGGTTTGCCACCTGTCGGCAGATTGTGTCGAAACTCTTGAACGTGCAGTTGGGATGGATGTGGTCTTTTATGTAGTCGGTTATCTGGTGGAACTCGTCGATGGACTTTGTTGTCTGCGAGTAGAGGTAGGTGTCGCGCGAGAAGTCGAGACGTTTCACGTCCTCAAAGTCGGCCACGACTATTGCCTTTCCTTCCGTCTGTCCCACCAACCCTAACACCTCTGCGTGTCCGGGCTTTCCGAAAATCACTATCTGCGCGTCGGGGTTTTCCGAGTACTGCTGCTTTATTCGTTTCTGCAGTTGGAGCACCACGGGGCATGTGGCGTCGATTATTTCGATGTTGTTTTCTTTCGCCGTCTCGTAAGTCTGTGGCGGTTCTCCGTGCGCTCTCAGCAGCACTTTTGTGTTCTGGAGCTTGCTCATAGTGTCATGGTCGATGGTGCGCAGACCGAGTCCGAGCAGCCGTTTGCACTCCATTCCGTTGTGCACGATGTCGCCCAGACAGTATAAGGTCTCTGATGTCTGCAGTTGCTCCTCAGCCTTTGTTATGGCTGTTGTCACGCCGAAGCAGAAGCCGCTGTTGTTGTCTATCTCTATGAGCACGCGATGATTTTTGGCGGCAAAATTACCGCTTTTTCCCCTTTTTTGCAAGCAATAGAATGAAAATATACGGTTATTAAGCTTTTTTATGATTACTCTCGCCTTGAAAGCAAAATAAAATCGTAATTTCGCACGCAGAACAACGGAAGCGGTTTTGCTGAATAAATCACGCCTTTCGCTGAAAATATCGCGGCTTTAACGCTTGAATGTTTTATCTTTGCTGCGAAATTAAGAAAGAAATTAACGAGGTAATAATCTTAGAAAGAAATTAACACGGTAATATCTTAGAAAGAAATTATCGTAATTAAAACAGAAATTAACGTAATATTTATGTTTATTTGTGACTTAATTAGTGCCCATTAGTGTCAAAAAGAATTACGTTAAATTACGATAATTTCTTTCAGTTAAAAAACTTACACGTTAATTCCTTTCAGTTAAAAAGATAATTTGCTCCAACTTAGATATGAAAAAGTTTTTAATTATTTTGCTTGTTTCTTGCGCTTGTTTGGCTGCAGGCGCGCAGACAACGGAAGGTCTCATCGTTACCACAGTGCAAGGTGACCTGACTCTTGCTATCAGTGATGTCAAGGAGATTGATTTCGCTGATGCGGAAATGACTGTGTTTAAGAACGACGAAACGGCTATCTCGTTTCCCAATGACGCTGGGTGGCAGATAAGTTTCGGCGAGATAGAGATTAGTTCTATTTCGAGTGCAAGTGTCGCTGCGGCAGGTGTTCCAGCCAAGATTTTCTCCGCCGATGGAAAATTTGTCAAGGAGGTCTCTACTATCTCGGAGATTAACGTAGATAACCTTCCGAAGGGAGTTTATATCATACGCTCTAATGGCAAGAGTCTGAAAATCAGAAAGTAAACAGAAGAGTCTGAAAATTAGAAAGTAATCTGAAGAGTCTGAAATCAGAAAGTAATTTGACATGAAACGCTATATTTCTTTTCTTGTATTCTTTGCAATTAGTGTCCTCGCCCAGGGCAAGGACGTGAAAGGTGTTGTGATTTCAAAGCTTGACGGTGAGGCTTTGCACATTTCCAACGCCGACATAAAGTCCATGAGTTTTGCTGACGGAAATGCGGTGATAACGTCGGTGTCTGACGCGCAACTGCTTATTCCACGCTCACAAATTCGGACTATCTCACCCGTCAGCAACATCTCTACACAATATTCCGTGAGCTTCGACGGCGAGAAAGCCACCGTTGTCAACCCTTATGCTTTAAAAGGTATAACCACGGCTATCGACGGCGCTTATGTAACCACAACAAACAACAACGAGACGGAGGAACTGACCTTCGCCTTGAGCGGTTCTACGAGCAATGGCGGCTACGAGTATAACGGTGTCTATAAGTTCACTCTCAATCTTAACAGCGTGAAAATCAAGAGCAACCGTGGCGCGGCTGTCAACATCCTTTGCGGCAAGAGAATAGCCGTTGTTGTGGAAGGCGAGAACAATCTTCAAGACTGTGTCGGCGGCGAACAGAAAGCTTGCCTTTATTTCAAGGGACATCCCGAGATAGAGGGCAGTGGCACGCTCAATCTTACGGGCAACACGAAGCACGCCATGTCGTCAAAAGAGTATATCCAGCTGAAGAAGAAGTTTGAGAAAGGCACAATAAATGTTCTTTCCGCTGTTGGCGACGGCATTCACGCAGGTCAGTATTTCCAGATTAATAACGGCAGTGTGAAGATTCGCAATGTTAAGGACGACGGCATTCAGGCTGAGGCTACTAATGACGAGACCGACGAGCTTAACGGACAGATGATTATCAAGGGCGGCAAAATAGATGTGCAGTGTGATGCCGACGGCGTTGTCGTTGAGTCTTCCGTTTCTGCTCCCGCTTATGCTCAAGCTGTCGCCGCTCCCGGTGGTCCAGGTGGTGGAATGCCTCCCGGTGGTCCAGGCGGTGGCGGCTGGCCTGGAGGTTGGGACCAAGAAGACCAAGAGACATCGTGCGTCGCCTGCCTGAAGTGCGATTCTCTGTGCACAATCTCTGGCGGCACTATCATACTGAAAGCCACGGGAAAAGGCGGCAAGTGCATAAAGGTTGACAACGATTTGCTGATAGGAGCGGCAGGCTCTGACGGTCCGGTTATCAGTGCCACAACAACAGGAGGCGTGGTCTCCGGCAGCGGCGAGAACCTTAACGGACAGCCGAAAGCAATCAAGGCTTACGGAAACATAACCATCGACAACGGACAGATAACGACCAAGACATCACAGCCCGGCGGCGAAGGAATAGAGTGCAAGTCTTACCTTACGATTAATGGCGGCACCGTTGTTTGCGACACTTACGACGACGGCATCAACGCTGCTGCGAAAATCACCGTCAATGGCGGTCTCATTTGGACTCACGCCACCAACAACGACGGCATGGACTGCAATGGTCGCGAGGGTTTTGAGTTCAATGGCGGCGTTATTCTCTCCAGCGGAACTAACGCTCCAGAGGAAGGTTTCGACTGCGACAACAACTCTTTCGTCATCAATGGCGGCACGCTCATAGGCACTGGCGGCGCAACAAGCAATCCTACAAAGGCGGCACAACCTTATAAGACAGTTTCAAGCCAGAACCTTACAGCCAACAGCTATCTTTCGCTGCAAAAGCAGGATGGCACAGTAATTTGCTCGTACAAGGTTCCAAAGACCTTAAACCGAGCCACCGTACTTGTCTCTTCTCCTGAGTTTCAGAGCGGTACAAGCTATAAGCTTGTGGTTAATTCCACTGCCGTTACCAACCCGACAGAAAGTTTCCTTGACGGTGTCTTCACGCTTGGTGGCACGCTGACCGGCGGCACTAACACAAGCTTCACTCCGCAAAAGAAGTAGTTCAAGTTTCGCGAACGAAACTTGAGGATAATGGATAATGGCTAATGGCTGATAGTTCGTGCTTTGCACGAGGCTAATGGCTAAAAGCTAATGGCTGATGGCTAATTTGCCCTTAAAAAAGGCTATAACCTATAACCTCAAAACAATAACCTCAAATCTTAAACCCTCCAACATTAAAAACCCTAAACCTTTGAACTTTTCTAATAATGACAAATACAAGCGACTGGAACTGGCGATTTACCTCGTCTGTTGGATTATCGTGTTTTGTATTCCTCTAATCACGCAGACCTACGCCTTGCTCACTGGCGAAACGACGGATTTCCAGTGGAAAGTGATAATGAGGCATTTTGATATGATGATGCCGATATTGGTGTTGTTCGTTCTCAACAATTCCGTCCTCCTGCCTCTGCTGTTTTGGAAACGTCATAAGGTGCTGTATTTCATTGCTGTTACGGGAGCGCTGATAGCCTTGTGGTTTGTGCAAGGTCCGCCGCGCCACCGTCCGCAAGAGCCTGTCGGTCCGCCGCAGATAGAGTTAACGATAGATCCGAGAGCAGATGCTCCACGACCTTCAGCCGATGTTCCACTTCCTTCTGCCGATGCTCCACTTCCTTCTGCCGATGTTCCACGACCAAAAGTTCCTGCCCATAGCCCGGTTATAAAAGAAGGTGAAAGGCCACACCCTCACGAGTTTGGCCTGTTCCGCATCACGATGATTATTATCGCATTGTGTGTCATCTTCGCCAACTTCGGCATCAAGATTTACATCCATTCTCTGCGCCGCGATGTGCTGATGCTCAACATCCAGAACGAGAAGATGTTTCAGGAGCTGCAGTCGCTTAAGTATCAGGTAAATCCGCATTTTCTTATGAACACGCTGAACAATATCCAGTCGCTCATTGAGACCAGCCCTGTTACGGCGTACAAGACCATCCAGCAGCTCTCGAAAATGATGCGTTACGTCCTTTACGACAACAACTCGCAGAGTGTGCCGCTGCATAAGGAGGTGGAGTTTATGCGAAGCTTCATCGAACTGATGAAAATCAGATACCCCGACAATGTCAAGATTTCGTTCGATTTCCCTGTAGAAGATGTCGATGTCCTTGTCCCGCCCCTGCTATTCATTTCCTTCCTTGAGAACGCTTTCAAATACGGTGTCAGTTATACCGAGGAGTCGGTGATTTTCGTCAAACTCTGTGTTGAGGACAATAACCTGATTTTCTATTGCGCCAATAATATTTTCAAGGATATGAAAAAGCCGAGGAAGGATAGCGGCATTGGACTGAAGAATGTGCGTCGCCGGCTCGACTTGATTTACGATGACAGATACGACCTGCAGATTTCCGAGGTCGAAAACACTTATATTGTAGAAATGAGGTTGCCCGTATGATAAGATGTATTGCCATAGACGATGAGCCGTTAGCGCTCGAACAGATTTCACGCTTCATCCGACGTATTCCCGAGCTTTCGCTTGTAGGCGCTTGTCTCACTGCACGACAGGCGAATGAACTGATGGAGCGCGAGACGGTCGATTTGCTCTTCCTCGACATAGAACTGCCAGGAATGGACGGCGTGGAGTTTGCCAAATCACTTTTCGAGCGGAGCTACGCTGCGGCAACACCTTTGTCGGTGGTTTTCACTACCGCCTATCCGCAGTATGCTGTTGAGGGATTCCGCGTCGATGCCGTCGATTTCTTGTTGAAACCTCTTTCTTTTACCGACTTGCAGAACGCTGTGGAAAAGGTGAAACGCAGAATCTCGCTCAACAAGTTGGAGACAGCAGCCAATAAAGAACAAGACAACCACATCTTCGTGAAGGCCAACGGGTTAATGCGCAAAATCTCTGTTCCCGACATTGTCTTCATCAAAGGTCTGAGCGAGTATGTCCAAATATGTGTCCGTGGCGAAAAGAAGTTTATCGTCACGCACGAGAGCCTCAAACATTTCGAGTCACTTCTGCCGTCAGACAAGTTCCTGCGCATACACAAATCCTTCCTTGTCAACATGACTCACTTGGAGTGTGCCGACTCCGAATTCCTCACTGTCGGTGGCTTCGAACTGCCTGTCGGACAGAAGTTCCGACCTGCAGTTAAGCAGTATTTGGCGCAGATTGTTCATTAGACAAGATAGGGAAAATAAAAAATTTTTTCTTATTTTATTTTGTATTTTGCTCGCTTAATCGTAACTTTACATAACTTACTTTCGCTCGAA
>JABUUE010000015.1:30641-48295 GCA_021443335.1 Bacteroidaceae bacterium | reverse complement strand
CTTTCCTATATTAGATAGATAATGATGTCACTGAAAGTAACTAATTTATAGAACCCACCTAACGAGTTATTTGAGATAAAAACAACGGCTGCAGTGATTTTGGTCATTGCAGCCGTTTTTGGTAATGTTGGTTATTTTAATCAATACAATCCAATCTGTTTATTCCATTTCAGGAACCAGTTCTTTGTGTCTCTGAGGTCGGCGGATATCGCTGTGCTTCCGCTCTTTCCTGCGCGTCCCTTAATCTTGTTGGCGAGGAAATCAGGATTGTCCTTGTAGTTGCGGTATGCTGCGCGAACGAGGTCGTAGAAGCGGTAGCCTTCGAAAGCTGTTTCGAGTGCCTGCTCGTTGATAATCATCTCGTCAACAGCCTTTATCTGTGCTTCCACCTTTCCCGGTGTCTCCTTGTCCTTGTGGACATTGAATTTATAGCCTATCGGCTCGCCTTTCTCATCGAATACAATGATGGTGTCCATCACAGCCTCGCCATGTGGCATTCTGTAGTCGTCGTTGAATGCGGAAATGCCTGAACCACGGCTGTGTATGCCTATGTGATTACCCATAGGTGTGCCGTCACTGGTATATACGTATCTGTAAGATCCTGTTTCTGACCTCCATGCGCCAACTTCGTAAGTTGAAGTTGAGAAAGCAAACTGTGATACAGTTGTAGAGTCTGCTGAATCGATGAATGGGTTGATACAGTAGTTGATAACGTCGTTGTTCACACCAGAAGCAAGTATCTGGTAGGCGTAGCGTGGGAATCCCGCGTGGTTCATAGCCTCTGCAAATCGCAGGTAAACCTGTCCGCGACGGTAGATGTTGATGTTGCAGTTCTTGGTGAGGAATTTGCCGATAGTCTGTGAGGTGTAGCGTTCGCCCTTTTTGTTGATGGAGTTTTCATTGCGGTCCCATACACTGCTTAGGCGAAGGTCGCCGTCGGTGTCTTCATCAAGTCCCTTTGGAGCGATGATGAACTTGGATGAGTTCTTGTCATAGAGACAGTAGCTTTGGTCTGCTGACAACTCTTTGATGGCTTCTGAAGGCACAAGACCTACAGTCTGGTCGTCGTTGAACGATGTGCAGAAGATGCTGCGTATCTCACTGTAATAACCTTCTGACTTGATAGAGTCCATAGGGATAATGGTGATGACTTCAGATTGTGCGGCGTTGTTCTCTTCACGTAGCATATAACTCCATGATGAAGAGCGGATGTTCCATGTGTCGTCAATCCATCTCTCGCAGCCCTCTGATGTAGGATATGCGGAGCTTGTTGATGTGCCGTTACGCTTTCTGATGTAGTTGTAGTAGCACTTTGCCGCGCTGAGATAGTCGCTCTGGTTGTTGTTGATTGAAGCCCTCCAGAGGTAAAGGTCGCCGAGGATAAGGTTCAATGGGATGAAGAACAAGCGCGATGGCGTGCTCTTGATGTCGCCATAGTGAGGATATGTGATGTTCTCGTTGTCAGCCAACTGCTGCAGACCGTCGTTGTTGATGAAGTAGTCGCATACCTGTGTGATGTCGTACTGAGGATAATCCTTCTCGCCTTCCTCCTTTGTGAGGATAGGGTCAGTGACGAAAGGCACTTTGCCGTAGGTGGTTACAAGCTGCAGGTAAGTCCATGCGCGTATGGCTTTAACAACGGCGTACTCGTTGAGATAAACATTCTCGTTGCGGTTGTTGGTCATTGCCGTGTCAACATGGTTGATGAAATAGTTGCAGTTGTTGATGACATCGTAGTACTCTCGTGGGGAGTTGTACTTGTTGTCGTCGCTGATATTGAAGAGCGCTACTTCACGCAAGTCCTTTGATGTGGTTGAAGTGATGTCAACAAGGTCGCCGCGTGCCTCGCCGAGGAGCACTGTGCGGTCGGCGATAGCCTGCAGTTTGTTGAGTATTCCAATGACAGAATAGATACTGTCGCGCGCACTTGACAGGTGGTCCTTGCTTGCGTCAATGACCATATTAGAATTCACATCAAAGAAATCTTGGCATGAAACGGTAAACAGTGAGGTCGCCGAAACGACTGACAAGGCAAGTGCCAGTGAGCGGCCACGGTTTACAAGTTTTGTTATTATGCTGTATGGATTCATAATATTGTATGTTTTTTAATGATATGTTATCAGGGGCAATCTTTAGAGCTTAATCTTTATACCTGCAACAATGCTGCGGCTTGAGGCGAGAGAACCGTAGTCAATGCCTTGGCCGATAACTGATGCACCAGAAGAGAACTCTGGATCTGTACCGAGATACTTGGTGAGGGTGAACAGGTTGTTGCCCTGTACCCAGAACTCAAGTCCCTGAAGGAACGAAGCCTTGAGAGGGAGGTTGTAGCTCAGTGTTACCGACTTCAGTCTGATGTATGAGGCATCCTCTATCCAGCGGTCAGAGAAGCGAGAGTTGCCCATTGGGTCCTGGAAGGTAATCTTCGGAATGTCTGTCTGCTGGTTCTCAATCTGCCAACGCTGTGAGAGAGCTGTTGTCTGGTTGAGGAAGCGGCTGCCACCTTCGAGCTGTGAGCGCATATAGTTGAATGCGTCGTTGCCGTAGCTGTAGTTGAAGTTGACATCAAGACGCAGATGCTTCCATGTAAGTGCGGTGAAGATGTTACCGTAGAAGTCCGGGTTAGGGTCGCCAATGATTACGCGGTCGTTGTCGTTAATCTCTTTGTTGCCGTCAACATCGTCAAAGATAACGTCGCCAGCTCCGAAATAGTGCTTGTCAACACCGTTCTGGTCCATAACATAAAGACCCAATTCCTTTGCCTGCTCTGTTGATGCTATCACGCCCTTTGTGCGGTAGCCGTAGAAGAGGTTGGCAGCTTCGCCTTCCTTAGTGAGGATGGTTGCTGTGGCAATGTCGGTGGTGAATGAAGTCTTGCCTTCGCCAAGGCCGAGAGACTCTATCTGGTTCTTGTAGTGACCGACGCTTGCGCCAATCTCCCATGACCAATCTTTCAGTACAACAGGTCTGCCCACGAGGGTAATGTCGTAGCCTGTGTTCTTCATCTTACCAGAGTTTGCCCAGTTGCTCTCATGGCCAGTCAGGAAGTGGAGAGCCTGGAGAGTGAGAAGGTCGGAAGTCTTTGAAGAGAAGAAGTTGAAGGCTGCACGGAGGCGGTTGTTGAAGAACTTAGCTTCAAGACCTACGTTGAAGCGAGCTGTTGTCTCCCATTTTATGTTTGTGTTGCCTACGCCTGAGAGTGTAAGACCTGCGATAGAGTTGAGGTAGAGTGATGAACCGAAGAAACTCTTTGCCGCATAAACATCAATGTTGTCGTTACCGCTTATGTCATAACCTGCAGTGATGAGGATATTGTTGACAGCGTTGGTCTTCGGGAACCATGACTCGTTGGTGAGTACCCATGTGGCCTGGATAGAAGGGAAGATTCCCCACTTAACGCCGAAGAGCTTCATGCCGCCGCTTGCCTCTCTGCCGAAGCGTGAAGAAGAGGATGCGGTGAGGTTCACCTGTGCGTAGTAGCGCTCAGCATAGTTGTAGTTTGCCTGCAGATAAGCGTCTGCGTTTCTCCATGTCTCGTCAACACCGAAAGCCTGTGGGTTGGCGAGTGATGCGCTCATGAACGGTGTCTTGTCGCTACCAGTGTTGTAACCAAGCTGCTGGCTGCGTGTGAACGACTCGAAGCTCATGCGCCAGCCGCCGAATATGCCGATGGAGTGTGCGTTGTAGCGGTTGTTCCATGCAAGGCGAGTGTCGCTATAGATGGAGTTCTGCCTTGAGGCGAGAGACTCAACCTGATTGTCTCTGAACGCAGATACCGATGACACATAGTAGCTTGGCACACCATTGATAGGTATGTAGTACTTGTTGTTGGTGTTTACGAGAGAGTAGCTGAAGTGGGTAGAAAGAACGAGGTTCTTTACAATCTTCCAGCTTGGAGTGATGGCAAGGTTGAGGATGGAGTTCTCAAAACGGTTCTTGTTTTCTGCCTCTGCATACTCGTTGAGAGCGTAAGGGTTGGCAAGGCGGTAGTTGTAGTTCTCGTAACCAGAGAGCGCCTCGTCAAGGTATGTCTCATCGTTGATGTCAAGGAAAGAGTCTGAGATTTTTCCGTTACCGTAAGAGTATGGGCTCATGAACGGAGACTTAACGTATGCAAGGAAGGAAGGCGCTGTAGGCGTACCCTCGTCGTAACCCTTAGGAGCGGCATCGTCGCGGATGTTGCGTGTGAGGTCGGAGAAGGAAGCGTCGAAGCGAATGTCGAACTTCTTGCCTAAATGAATATCCGTATTGAAACGGATGTTCAAGCGATTCAGATGGTTGTATCTGAGGTTGCTGTTAGCTCTGGTGTAGCCAACGGAGAGGTTGTACTGCGCGATATCGTCACCACCTTCTACCTTCACGCCGTAGTTCTGTGTAACAGCAGTGCGGTAAACCTGGTCTTTCCAGTTGGTAGTGTTGTGATACTGCTTGTAGTAATAGTAGGTAGGGTCGGCGTTCAGGAACTTGAAGTTGTTGATGCGTGTTCCTGTAGTCTTCAACAGTTCAGAAGCGTAGCCACGATATTGCTCTGCGTCCATCATGTCGTAGAACTTAGGCATGAGCGATACGCCTACTGATGCGCTGGCGGTGATGCGGGTAGCCATAGACTTTGAACGTTGTGTCTTGATGATGATTACACCGTTGGCACCTCTTGCGCCATAGAGAGCTGTACCGTTGCGCATAACCACAACATCCTCGATGTCGGCAGGGTTGAAGTTGGAGAGGATGTCGTTCACGAAGCCATCGTGAAGAAGTTCTCTGCCATACTGCTGGTCGAAAATCACGCCGTCGATGACAACGAGTGGCTGGGCATTTACATTCAGTGAGTTCAGACCCTGAATGAAGATGGTAGAACCTATGCCCGGAGTACCGTTGTTCTGCTTAGAGTAAGCGTATGCGCCAAGTTTGTTCTCAACTTCCTCCTTGATATTGATGGCGTTGCTGTACTTGAAGTTGTCAGCCTTCTTGCCTGCGAGAGGGTCGAGAGACTTCTCGTAGTCAGCGGCAAAGTCGGTAGTCAGCATCTTGGCTGTCTTCTGCTCCTCGCCCTTTGCCAATCCCATCAGAAGGGAGTTGCAGTCAGGGTATGTGATAAATATTGAGGAGGCGAAGGTTGGCACCTTTACAGTGTATTCGCCGTTGTCGTCGGTGAGGGCACTGTAGCCGTCAATGCCGTTAGCAGCCACGAGCGCACCCGAGATAGGCTCGCCAGTAGCGGCATATACCACCTTGCCTTTAATAACTCTTGTTTCGTATTTCGGTTTGTTTACCTCGCGCTTAACAGCCTTAACTACCTGTTCAGCGTCCTGATTGTCCTGCGCACACACGATGGTAGGGCAGGCCATAAGCAGCGTTAGTCCGAATAAAATATGTCGTTTCATAACTGTTCAGTATATATTAGTTAGACTGTTGATTAATCCTCATCATGTGGTTTGAATACGATGCAGTCAAGACGCAGTGTGCGGTTGGCTGTCTTCTCGTATTGTGAACTGGTAACATAGCTCTGGAAGATAAGCTTCACCTGAGGCTCGCTTGTCGAGTATGAGCAGGTTGGGAATGTTACCGTGCCAATGTATATTGAGTCAACCTTTGTAGGGTCGTTCTGGCGGTTAGTGTCATATACAGCGCTCTTTGTGTAGTTCGTTGTAGGATTGCCCTTTGAGTCGAGCACTGGATTCTCTAACTTGTTGCCGTTCTTCAGGCTAACGTAGTAAGCTTCACCTTTCTCGTTATGGCACTGGAGAGCGCAACGGAAGATGATAGGCAGTTTCTGAATGGCGGTGGCTGTAGTGTCGCCAGCCTCTGCAGGTGCCACTACAACATAGATGTCGTAAGGGATGTTGGAGAGCACATTGCGCACATCGAAGAGAGCCTTGCTGAAGTTTGTTACACCACTTGGAGTAATCTCAAGGTATGAGTTGCCTGACACCTTATTATAATATGGGTTGTCGGCAGTAACCTTTACAGTCTTGCCAGGGTTGGTGTCGCCACTCTTGTTGTAGGTTGAGTTGATATTGAGTGAGTCGAGCGTCAGTCGGTTGTCTTCTGCCTCCATCACAATCTCACGGCGGAAGGTGTTTTTCTCTGGCAGGTTCCATTTGTCTGTCTTCAGCAGCTTACCGTTACTGCAAATCTGAGCAGTGCAATCTGTCAGCACACCGCCTTCTCCGTAAGGATCGTTATACTGGTAGTACTTCTTGTCGTAAGAGCCGTAAAGGGATTTACGCATTGAGTATGAGGCAGCGAGTGTTGACATCAGAGAGTCAGTGGCAGCCGCTGTACCAGTGTTGAAGATTTTCCTGTTGTCAGTCTTGCTGAATGTGGTACCGAAAAGAATAGCGTGACGTGGGAAGTGGTACTGGAATGAGTCGCGCTCAGCCACTTTCGCGTCATACTGGTAATACTTTGTATATTTGTCAACAAGCTTGTTCCATACCTGATTGTTTGGTACAACCATCCAGTAGCAAGAGTCCTCATTAAGGATTTTTGCTGCAAGCATAGTCTCAAGGAACTTGTTCTCGATGTTGGTAACGGAGTCGAGATAATGTGTCTTACCATCGATGATTTCGCCTGGAACAGAATTCTTTGAGTCTAACTTCTCAAGGTCGTATGCTGTGATATACTTCTTTACGCTGTCTATCTCTGTAACCTTTGCGAGTGCTTCATAGACATTTGGCTGGTAGCCTGCCACATGTCCGATGGTGTAGAGAATACCGTTGCCAGTAGGATTGTTCTTGGATAGATATTCGAAACCAGCGAACTTGTCTTTTGTGAAGGCAAGGTTCTTTCCGTTCATCATACGGATGGTAGTGTCTTCCATCGCGTTTGATACGGAGTAGTTGTAGAGCGAGATATGGTTCTGGATGAACTCCTTGACAACACTGTTGTCCTTCTCCTTTATGCGTTGTGCCTTTTCTTCATTGTATTTCTGAATGAGGGAGTCGCGCATGTGGTCGGTAAGCATGGTGTTGTTAGGTGCGAAGACCGTGAACACCTGACTGCCGCTGAGTGACGCTTCGTAGCTTGCTGCCTGAAGCACCTGCTTGAAGTTCGACAGCGAGGCATCTGCGCTGATGGCCTGCCACAACGAACCGTCACCTTGCTGGGCTACAGAATAGTGCTCGTCCCACTTGTCGGTGCACGCTGTTGTGGCACCGATGAGAAGTGAAACTGCTAATATGATTTTACTATATTTCATGATAGTATGTATATTATCTGATGATATGTTATAATGTTAATTCAAGTTTCGCGTTCGCTTCACTTTCATTAAGTAGTAAGTATGAAGTACTAAGTGTTAAGTATGATTTGCTTTGGAGATTTTTTCTGTCTTTAAGTTAGGTAATCAAACTTTGTACTTTGTACTTACTACTTAGTGTTTTATAACTTACCTCCTTTCAGTCAGTGACATCATTGTCTATCTGATAGAAGAAAGTTGAGCTTGCGAAAGTTGAGTTATATGGTTTAGAGGTCATCCTCTGAACCTGATTCGCCACCGACGCCGAAAACGCTCTTTGGCACAAGCTCAAGATAGTCGAGCATTGCTTCCTTGTATTTTGCGTTTTGTGTGGATACATTCTTGATGCGCAGTGTATGTGTCTTCTTAAGGTCTTCCTTACTTATAGTAACGGTACATAGCACCTTGCGCACTGTTGATGCCTGGTCAGCGAAACGCTCTCCAATCTTTCCCTTAGAGGAAGTGTGATATACGGAGAATGGACCGCGGTAGTAACCCTTGTTCTTCAAAATCTTGAAGTCTGCCTGACGTGCCTCGTCGTCTTCGCGGATTGAGGAGTATGTCGGGAAGGTAGAACTACCATATATTTGGGCGTCGCTGACACGGATATCCATGTTCAATGGAATGCCTTGTGCCTGGCCGTCATAATATACTTGCACTGCACCACGTGATGCTCCCTGTGATGGATCCATAGGTGCAAAGCCGAGACGTATCTGCCAGTCGCCCTCGAATGGGAATGGAGGAAGATTGAAGGTGATGTCGAAGACACCGTTTGCAATCATCTCGTCGCCGAACATTGAATAGTAGTTGATACATGGGCGGCGATAGAGGAAGTGAGCATCCGTACCAGCCAATGTTACGCCCTTCAGATAACCAGCGGGGAAGAAATAGTTGAAACCTATATCGTGGTCTGTGATATTCTCACGGTCAGCGCCACCATCTCCCTTGTCAAAATTACCTTGCATACGAATGTTGTTGGTCATGATTTCAGGGAAGATTGTGGAGAAGTCCATGCGGATACGGTCGTTGTCGATGGTTTCCTGTGTCTCCTTGTCGAACTTCAATATGTCGCTTACATAGAAGTAGATGCCGTTAATGGCGTCAACAGCTTCCGTTGGGTTATCAACTTTCACACCAGTTTTAGTATATTTTTCACCATCATATCTGCGGTTGATGTAGTAACCATTAAATACACTGCTTCCCACCCACTTGCGGTTGATGAGGTGCTCGCACTTAATCATTGTGCCAGGAAGCATTGTTGTGTACCAGTCGATAGGGTTTGCATAGTCAGGATCCACACAGACATCCTCGCGTACTGTCAGATAACTGAGCGACTGCACATTGCGGTCAAGCAGATGGTATGCCATGAATCGATAGAGAGGATTCTTTGGGCTGGTGAGACTATCCATGCCGTGACTTGGACCTGTTGCATCTTCTGGATACATTGGGTCGTAAATTTTACATGCCAACTCATACAAACCTTGGAGGTCTGTGGCATTATGCTGCTTAAATACTTCGTCTTTCACAACAAATGCAGTGAATCCGTAGAGTTTGTCTTCAGGAGCAATGGCGCGTTCCTTGATGTTTCCACCAGTGGTATAGGAGATGTACTTTTGGTAGTTGTCACGGTTGTAGCTCTTGTCGCGAATGAGCGTGTCGAGGAGTATTTCAAGACCTGTAGCCCTGAGACCTTCAGCAAATATCTTTGCTTCAGGATTGTTCTTTATCATGTTTGCGATAGAGTTCACAGAGTTTGTGATAACATTGTTCACCCTATGTATGATACCGTTCTCGACAGAGTCGTTCTGGAAGGCAAAGAATATCTGCGAGTGCTTGTTAAGCACGATGACTGCGTTCTGGTCTTTGTCCAATGTGCTGGAGACACTGATGTTACGCTTCATCATGTTCTGCGTGGTAAGAATACCATTATTGAAATTACCCATGTCAGATGTTGAGTATATGGCGTTTATCAAGTGTGTGCGCGCCAGCGTGTCGCAGTCAGCATCTGTCAGCTGTTCCAAAGGCTTCTTGATAGAGTCAAGATAATGGTTGATAGCCTCGTTGTTAGGGGCAAAGCATGTGTATTTGCCGTAAGCGGAAAGCTGGTCCATAAGTCCTGCACGCTCCACAATCTTCGCAAAGAGACTCAAATCTTCGTTGGTCTTGAGATATTGGCTCATCATCTGACCCGTGAAGGTGTAGTAGTTCTCTGCGTCAGGCTCGTCGGAGCATGAGGTAACAGAGGGTATTGTCAGGGATGCAATCCCGACAAAAAACATTATGTTGAATATAAACTTCTTCATTGTGTTATTCTTATTAGAGATTAAGACTTTTCATAGCTGCTGTCATCACCGCTGCCGAAAGCAGAGTTCTGGTGCAGGTTCTTATTTACCTTCAACTCATCGATGTAGATAGGCCAGAAGATGGCGTCCATTTTCGTCATTCTTTGTCCTATAATCGCTGCTGTCAGAGGGTCTTTGTTTACAACCTTGCTTGCGAGGTACTTGGTGTTCTCCTCACGAAGTGAGCGGCGAACGAGGTCGAAATAGTGCTTGCCCTCAAACATAAGTTCACGGTTTCTCTCAGCATATACAAGGTCGAGAAGAAGCTCTTGGGTGTTGTAGTTGCTGGCATCTAAAACATGTTTGTAAGGTGTAGTCTCTATGAGCGAGCGCTTGTTGATGGCATCAACAATATCAAACGCCTCTTTCCATGTTGCATAGTCGGGAGTAGATTCTGTGATTGTTTGCTGAGAAGTAATCTTAAGTGCCAATGCCTCAGCCTTCAGCAACAGAATGTCTGTGAGACGATAGAGGATATAGTTGGACTTGTTGCGTGAGAAGACGTTGTTGTCCTTACGGTAAACATTCCAAAGATTAGAGTAAGTGGCATCTTTATAAGGAGTGTTAGAGCTTTTCAGTACTAAATTGCCTTTTGCCGCATATTTGTAGTAGCCGACAGCTGAACCGTCAGTGCCATACTGGATGTTCTCGTATGCGCGTCCGTCGAAGCCGCCATTATCCTTAGCGAATACGTTGTAGAGAGCGTCGCGCTCATCGTTGACAACGTAAGTGGTAGGCTTTGTGTATGCTGTCTGGCCGTCTGCGCCATAGAAGAAGCATACAGGACCGTTACAGAGCTGATTACCATTGGTGTCGTCCTTGCGGAAGTTCAATTCGAAGATTGACTCCATACTGTTGTTCTTAACGAAAATCTCGTTGAACGCGTTTCCGTAGGCGTTGGCACCGCGAGAGCGTGAAGCGATAAGCGGGAAACCGCCGAAGTTCTCGAAGTCACCCTCTGTATAGCCTTTCTCTTTAGCGTCTAACTTCTTCTGCTCAAGGATGCTGTTTGCATATTTGATGCAGTTGTCGTAATCCTTTTGCCAGAGATACATCTCGCAAAGGAGAGCCTGAATAAAGCTTTTTGTTACGCGGTTGCAGTTGTAGTCCCAATAGGTCTGCGTGTTGTTCTCTGGATATTTGGTGAGAGAGTTGTTAACAACGCTTTCGAGAGAGGCGATAAGCTTTGACAACACTTCGTTGAAAGGTGTTGCTGGAAGGTCAAGCTTCTGGTTGTCATCGAGGAAAGCCTCTTCTGAATATGGAACATCGCGGAATGTGCGTATCAGGTAGAAGTAGCACAGTGAACGAAGAGCTGTTACTTCGGCGATGTGCGCCTTCAACTTACTGTCAGTATATGATGGGTCTTTGGCTGCCACTTCAGGAGCATATTTGATAACCGTGTTGCAGCGGTTGATTACTCTGTAGAAGTCATCCCAGATAGTATATACGTTACTTGCGGTGATGTTTTCTTTGAGCAGACGCTCAAGGTCAACATCTTTATCTATGGTACCGTTGTAAGTGATGTTCTCGGAGCGGAACTCACCCCAAATCATCATGCGGCTTATCATGCCATACGACTCCATTTCTGAATAGCAACCAGTGATGATGTTCTCAACATCTTTCTGCTCGTTCCAGAACTGTTCCAGAATAATTTCGTTCTGAGGCTTTATCTCAAGGAAGTCGCTACAGCCGGTCAGCATGCCGCCACTTAACAGTAGGGCAGTGGAGAGGCTGAGGGTCTTAGCCTTTTTTAATATATCATTGTGTTTCATTGTTTGTCAGATATAAAAGTTAGAATTCAATTCCGAGACTGAATGTGAAAGAACGTGCACGAGGTGTCTGGCCGTAATCTTGTGCTGGGCTGTAGCCGCCGGCAGAGATATCTGGGTCAACGCCTGTGTACTTAGTCAGAATTAATGGGTTGTTTGCAGAGAGGTGGAAACTAATCTTGTTAAGTCCTATAGCCTTCAGCTGCTTCTTGTTGAGAGCGTAAGAAAGCTGTACATAAGACATACGCAGGTAAGAACCGTCTTCTACAAAGCGGTCGCTAATCAGAGTGTTGTAGTTAGTGTCGGCACCATACATTGCGCGTGGGATGGTAGTGATATCACCTTCCTTGCGCCAGCGGTAGTTCACAGCCTGGCTCTGGTTGTTGTTTGTGCTCATTGCTTCTGCGTCGAGGCGTGCAATGTTCACGATGTCAACACCGATACGGTATGTGAACTGTGCGCTCAGTCGCCATGCGCCATAAGAGAGGTTAAGACCGAAACCACCCATCAGCTTAGGAAGTGAAGAACCGAGATAAACGATGTCGAGGGCATTAATCTGACCATCGTTGTTGATGTCTTCATACATTGCATCACCACCCTTGAACTTGTAGTTCTTTCCTGTACCGTTGTTGTCATAGTTGAACATCATCTGGATAGGGTCGCCCTTATCGTCGCGGATAATCTTACCGTCAGCATTGAGGGCTATAGGAGCTGTGTTGCCAGCGTCGATGAATGCCTGTTGTTGCTCTGCAGGCATGTTCTTGATAGTTTCATACTGGTACATATACACGCCCTTTGAACGGAAGCCGTAGATAGCGTTAAGAGGGTTGTTGAGCTGTACGCGAGTGAGGATGTTGCGGTTCTCGTTCTTGAATGTGGAGTTCATGTTCTCAAGCACTGTAGGATCCATCTCGAGGAGGATGCTTCGGTTGTTAGAGAAGTTTACATTCAGGTCGAGAGTGAAGTTGCCTGCCTTCACGAGCTTGTTAGTGTTGATGTGGAACTCCCATCCTGTGTTCTGGAGCTTACCAGTGTTGTAGTATGCCACTGTTGAGTAACCTGAGTTAGAAGGAATACGGTAGTTACCCATGAGCATGTTTGAACGAGTGGAGTTGAACACCTCGAACACAATCTTCAGACGGTCGTCGAGGAAGCCAAGGTCGAAACCGAGGTTATAGCTGTTTACTTTCTCCCACTGGAGGTTTGTAAGGCGGAGGTTCAGAGGAACCATTGATGACATATCCATATACATCGCGCCAGAGCCATACTTTGAAGTATAGAGGTAGTTCTGGTTTGGAGCGTTACCTACAAGACCCCATGATGGACGGATAGAGAGCATTGAGAGCCATTTGCGAGCAGGCTCCATGAAAGGCTCGTCGATGACGTTCCAACGGAGAGACACTGATGGGAAAAAGCCCCAACGCTTGTCTGGACCGAACTTTGTTGTACCGTCGGCGCGGAGAGAAACGTCAGCACTGTAACGACCTTCCTTGTAAGCGTAGTGACCGAGGAAAGTGAAGAACATTGAGCGCCATTCAGAGAAACCTGAGCCAAGACCTGTTACAAGTCCGCCGGCATTAGGGCTTTCGATACCGCCTGATGGCAGACCGCTACCATTGGTGTCCTGCCAGCTTGATGAACCTGATGTGAGCTCGAAACGGCCGAGGAACATGGCAGAGTGGTCGCGGTTCTTGAATACAGGAGTGAAAGTGAGAGAGTGCTTTGTGGTGAAGCTTACGCTCTTTGAACTGTGAACGCCTGATGTGTTATGGCCGTTTGACCATGCTGTTGTAACGAGTTCTGCAGGATAGAAGCGGTCTGTATAGTTGTTGAATACGTTAGTGTAAACGCTACCTTTCCATGTGAGACGATGGTGGTCGTTGTCCATGCCGAGGAGCTCATAGTTGATGATAAGCTCTGGGTTGATGTCGAATCTTGTGGAAACATTCTTCGCAAGATATGCGCTCGCCACAGGGTTAGGATATTTGCGCTGGTCGTTCTCGAACACGTTGCTTCCGATGTTCGGGCCGCTCTGTATCATGTTGTAGTATTTGCCGGGGATATCATTGCCATAGATATCCTCTTCGTAAATACTCATGTTAGGCATCTTCTTCTGTGCAATCTCAAGGAGGTTGTCAGAGTTCTGATGGTTCTGTGTGCGGATGAGCGAGAAGTTTGTTGACACGCGGATACGTTGGCTGATGTTGTAGTCAAGGTTCACACGGGTAGAGAAACGCTGCAACTTCTGTGCAATCACTGTACCTGTCTCATGGTCGAAGCCGGCAGAGATACTGAATTGTGCCTTGTCACCACCACCACGCAATGATATGTAGTGGTTTTGACGGAGACCCCACTGTGTTACGGCGTCGCGCCAGTCGGTATTGTCATTATACTGGTTTGCCTCAGAGAAGCTTGATAGAGGCAGGTAGCTTATTTCTGGTATATTACTTGCCGCATCGTCCTGTCTTGGGTTGAAGTAAGCCTCTTTCAAGAGCATTGTGTAGTCATCACCATTAAGCATTGCCATTCCTTTTGGCTGGTATGTTCCGGTGAGCTTCATTGTATATGTAACCTGTGGCTTACCTTTTGTACCACGCTTTGTAACAAGCTCGATAACACCGTTACCACCCTGTGAACCATAGACTGCTGTTGCGGCAGCATCTTTCAGCACGCGGATGTCGGCGATATCGTCGGCGTTGATGTTAAGGAGTTCGGCGAACTTCTCGTCGCTTGCTGAAGCAACATCGAAGGTTGAGAGGTCAACCTCGCGGACATTACCGTCAACAACGATGAGAGGGTTGGCGTCGGTAAGTGTCGACAGTGAGCTGGCACCACGGAGACGCATTGTGGAACCAGAACCGAGGTTACCGCTGTTGCCCACGATGTCAAGACCGGCGATACGACCTTGGAGAGCCTCATCGACAGTGTTGATACCGAGACCTTCGAAGTCCTTTGTTGAAAGTCCCTGGTAAGCGTAGGAAACCTCACGCTCAGGGATAGGCAGTGCGTTACCGTTGATTCTTCGGGATGTCTTTACGACAACTTCCTGCAACTGCGTGTCGGAAACCAATGTGATGTTGTATGTGGTCTTGTCAAACTTGAATATCTGTGTCTTGTAACCTACATACGAGATGCGGAGCTTGTCCTTCGGGTTCTTCACCTTCATGGTAAAGTTACCGTTCAAGTCTGTGATGGCAGACTCGATGATACGGTTGTTACCATCTATTTCGCAGACTGTAGCACCAATCAGCGGTCCCATGTCGTCGATAACGGTACCGTGGACAGATGTTATCTGCGCTGCTGCCGATGAGCAGACTAACAGCATGCATGCCATAAGCAGCATTCTGCAGCGATGTTTTATTTTGTTTATGATGTTTTTCATAACTTATAGTTGTCAGATTTATTATTATCTTCTTACTTCTTATCAACGTCCCATTTCGTGAGCTGCTCGTTTACGTCGTAGATGAGCACACCGTCAATCTTATGTACTACTGCATAAGAAGAAGATGACAGCATGGCGTTCGCTGTTCCCTTGCTTGCAATCCAATATTCGCGTGCGAACTTGTTGAACATATTACCAGACTTCACTACTTGACGCTTGTTGCCTGTGTTGTCAACAACGCTGAGGTTTGACGCGTCGGCAGTAATATCGAGAGTGTAGAAACGGTTAGTCTTGGTGTTCAGCTTGCCTGTCTCGTATGTCTGAGACACGTTGCCTCCGTTGATGAATACAGAGTTATCCTGAATATGGTAGCGTAAGAAGTTGTTGATGCGCGTCTTGATAGTCTCGCGCTTTTGCTTTGCACTTTCGCTGCCTTGCTCCTCTGCCTCTGCAAGCGCGTCATAGTCTTTCCATGTAGGGAGATAGCCCTTGTCGATAAGTTCCTTGATGGCAGCATCTTGTGGCACATAAACAGTATAGTTGTAGCTGTCGAAGATGTTGATGTTCTTGTTGTCGTTGCCAGCAGGCTCGTTCTTTCCTTCCTTGGTAGAGAGGAGGCTTGATGCTGACAAGAGGTAAGAGAAGAGGGTGTCTGTCTGCTCTTCCTGGAGAATCTGATATACAGACTTTGTTGCGGTCTGTGGCACACCAACAAGTTTTCCTTCAAGTGTCTCAGCGGAACTTGCGCCGTAGGTGTTACCATTATCTTTCTTAACTATGCAAGAGTCTGGGAATATGAGTGTTTCGCCCTTTTCCATCTGGTAGCCGCCGTCGATGTGCAGCTTGCCGTTCTCTCTGTAAGCTTTCAGCACGCCACCAGTCTTTGTCTTATAATATTCCTGTCCGTCGGTAATGTCCTGAACGATGATGTTGTTGTCGATAAGGTCATAGAGACGGTTCTGAAGAACGGTTGTTGGCAGAACTGTAGTTGTGCTTGATGGCATTGCTCCGGCAGATGTGTCCTGTACCTCGTAAGATACACCCTGTACTTTGCCATCTTCGTAGTAGAACTCAATAACTCGCTGTGTGGCAAGTCCAAAGGTGCAAGGGTCAATGATGCGGAATACCTTACCCTTCACTGTTGATAACCGTGATGTCTCGGTGTTGTAAGGGATAATCAGCGAGTAGTGTGAGTCCATAGAAGAAAGATATGGACTGAAGTCGTAAGCAGGGTAAATCTTATCGTAGAAACCTGTAAGAGCGTTGTATATTACGCTGTATGTGCCGTTGCTCTGGAGTAGGGCAGGGTAGATGACTGATCTGTATGAGCTTGGTGCGAACACTTTATCAACTATATATAGCACACCATTGCAGCACATAATACACTGTACGATGTCCTCTTTCTTTATACCGAGACGAAGTTGTGATGTGTTGTCGAGCACTGTTTCGAACTTTGAAGGAACAGATGCCACGAACGACTCAAGCATGTTTACATTGATGAGCTGTACGAGAGTCTTGAAGTCTATGTTTTCCCATGAGCCGAAACGGTTCTTGATATCCAATCCTGTACCTTCGCTCAACCATTTCTTTATGGCTTCGTCAGTAGGCACTATCATCACAGCAGCATCGTGAGCCATAGTCTTTGTTGTGGCAGATACCTGATATTGGTTCCATCCTGGATCGAAACGGAGTGTACCGTTTTCGTCGATGTCAGATTCAAGGGCGCCACCTTTGAGGAACTTCTCTCTAACACCCGACTTGTTGTAGGTTGTGAAGTATCTTAGGTTGTACAGCTTCTCCTGAGTGCCGTAAGCCTCTTGGAAGTTGCGGAGGGTAGTACCGGTAATTTCTTCAGGACAAGAGAAACGGTCGATGGCCTGTGCCCACATCTTTGTGTTAGGCAGGTTGTGGATAGTCTGCGCCATGTTTGGTGAGCCTTCTATCACGCCGTCTATAACATAGATGTAGCCGTTTTTACATGTCTGCTCCTTGCTGATAATCTTCTTGCCGCTAATCCATGATTCTTCTATGTTGTTTGATTCGCCGTTGGAAATGACTGTAAGGTCTTCATTGGTGATTTCATTTTTCTTCATGAAGTCAGGAAGGAAGTGAATCATAGGCGCGGTGGACGCGTCCTTGCAGATATGGATAGCGTTGCCAAGGTTTCTTAAATCTTTCCATGCGTCCTTCTTTGTGTCGCCCATAGGGTCGTTTGGCATTTCTGCAATAGACATTACAGGGATAGAGTCGTAAACAGTGTTGGCTGTCTCGCGGCGCATGCAGTCGCCTTCCTCTGGTGGGTTACCGCTGACGTTCGACATCAGGTTGATGAGGTAAGCGTTGTTAATCATTGAGTTGTGGAAGAGCTGTTTCTTCTGTGTCAATGACAATGCTGCATAAGAAGTCTGCTTCTGCTTAAACCATGCGTCGAAAGCTTCGTCAGGCGTGACAAAAAGGGTTTTGGAACCGGTGCGTCCTAAAGTCTCCTCGTAGCCGAGGTCCTTGATAAGGTTCAGGGTGGTGTTGAACGTGTGATGCTTTCCATCGTTTGTTTCAATACCTTCCTGCAGACGCTCATAAATAGAGTTTCCCAACCATTCTGGTTGGCCGGTAAGGATGTCCTTCTCACAGGATTGCAACAGTCCTGCGCCTAAGAACAATCCCGCCGCTGCAAGCATCTTCATCAGGTGGCGGTTAGTCCTCCGTTTCGTAGATGCGTGTTTCTCAAAAAAGGTTTTCTTGTTCATATTTGGTTATTATAGTTAATTGCATTGTGCCCCCTTAGTTGGTTGGAGGGTATATAGAGTTTGTGAATAGTCTTAAGGAGTGGAGCAATATGTATCGCTCTGTGTTTTTCAGGCTTCTTTAAGCTTATTAGGTTATAGGTTATAGGTTATAGGTTATAGGTTATAGGTTATAGGTTA
>JABUUE010000015.1:5460-30632 GCA_021443335.1 Bacteroidaceae bacterium | reverse complement strand
TAGGTTATAGGTTATAGGTTATAGGTTATAGGTTATAGGTTATAGGTTAAAGGTTATAGGTTATAGGTTATAGGTTAAAGGTTAAAGGTTATAGGTTATAGGTTATAGGTTTATAGGTTTTAAGGTTTATATGTGGTTGTGAAAGTAAAAACAATGAAAGGAACTGGAGAAGGCTTTCCCTTTCCAGTTCCTTATATGTGTCTATGGTTTATTTAACCATTATCTTAAGTACCTTTCCGTTGCTCATGCGAACGATGTTGAGACCCTTGCTGATTGCAGGAATCTTTGTACCTGATACATTGAATACAGCAACCGGAGTAGCAACATCTGAAGAAGTAACATCCTCTATAGCTGCTGCTGGGGTCATGGCGTCAGGTGTGTCTTCCTTAGAGCTGTTAGTTCCGTAGCACTCGAGAGTGAAGTTTCTCCAACCGAACCAGCGTGCATCCAATTTACCAGCAGACTTCAGACCTACTGTTACAACATTCTCCTCTTCGCCTGCTCTGCTCTGAACTTTGTCAAGTGTGAAGATAACAGTGTAAGTGTCGCACTCATCAGCATTCTTCTCTGTTGCTTCGATAGCTACAGAAGGAATTGTTGTTTTGCCTTCTACCTGTGCATAGAGGTACATGTGACCGCTGTTGCCGAGAGAAGGCTGACCATTGTAAGAGTTGTTAGCCTCTACCTTGAGACCATACTTTCCTGAAGGAAGACCAGAGATTGTCTGATAGATATGGAACTGGATAGTATTTGCGTCACCATTCCAGAACTCAGATGTTGATTGTCCGAGAGCCTGAGGACCATTTTGGCAAGAAGACTTCTCGAATGACCAAGCTCCGTAAGTACCCTTAGTGTCGCCAGATTTTGAAAGACCAAAACATTCTGCATTCTTGATGAAGCCAGTGAAGCTTACAGGATTGTCGTCAGAACCGATGAACTCAGGAATCTGGAGCTTCTTGATCATTGCGTTAATCTCTGCGAGTTTCTCTACTGCCTCAGCGTCTGTATATTTGCACTCCAGATAACCTTCGTATGCTTCCTCTTGCAGTTCGGCTGCAGCTTTGATTACTGCTTCAGAAACACGGATCTCGCTTGCTTTAGTGATTGCAGATTCAAGTTCGCCGATAGCTGTATAAAGGGCTTCAAAGTTCTTAACAGATGTTTCTACTGTAGCCTGAAGCTCAAAAGCTTTTGCGAGAGCATCGAACTTTTCGTCACCTGTTGATGCGCTCTCCAACTGTGCGAGAGTTGTTGCAACATTCTCATTAACATCCTTACCAACAAGCTTGTCAGTGAGGTCGAGGGCTGTCTTTGCGTCAGGGATAAGCTTGTTGATGATAGTCACGTCTTTAGCCTGGAATGTCAGCTTGAAGTTGTCGAAGATAGCCCAGTCGTTACCACCAAGATGACCCTTCACACCAAGACGGAGCTTGTCGCCCTGCTTTGCCACGATACCGTAAGCTGATACCTTGTATGCACCTTCAGCAAAAGCCTTGGCAGCATTAGCCATAGTGTTTGGATATGCGTACTTGTTATAAGGGTCAAAAGAGCAATTACTATTTTCTCCATAGAAATCGCAAATGTATTTTTCTTCTGGCTGTGTCTCGGTAGCTGGATAGTGAGTGATATCACGAGTAAAGTCGTAAACACAATTCAATGGATTCTTGTTAGAGTTCATATATACATAAGCAATTGGCTTAGGATAGCCTTGCTTGTATGTATGAGCATCTTCAGTAGCCTCAAATACATTGTACCAAGAATTCATATCTGGTTTGTCATGGCGGAACTCACGATAGAAGCCCTGCATAGAAATCTCGTAGATTCCTACAGGCACGTCAGCGTCAATAATCTGATATACATCAAAGTCGCCATTTACGCCATACTTCTCACCGCATTTCTCGTTGTATGTAGGCTTTCCTTCCCAACCGTAGTCCTTAGTGTCAAATTCTGGGTTCTTGAGATACTTTGTGAAGTCTGCACCCTTCTTGAGGCACTGCATAGCCTTCATGATCATGTCATTAAGCTTTGCTGTCTCTGCCTTAAGCTCTTCGGTGTTAAGTTCTTTGTTGTTTATGATGTCTTCAGACTCCATCATGTAATCACCGAGTGCTAATACGTCTGGGTGTGTTTGGTCTATCATCTCGTCTTGCAAAGTCTCGTTGCCGAGTTTCACCTTGTTCAGGTACTCTACCCACGCAACTTTGTTTTCCTCAACAGGTGGAACAGCTTGCTTGATAACGTCGATGGCGCTATAAGCCTCTTCTCTATTGGTAACGCCTGCGACAGCAGATTCAACAGTGTTGTTGTATTCTTCCAAAACAGATACTGTAATCTGATCCTCTGGGTCAAACTGAGGAGCTGATGCCAAAGCAAACGCCTTGTAAGCTTCTGGAGCGTTTCCGTGGTACTGCAGACGGAAGTGGTCAGCCTTGAACCATTGTGAAGATGTCATACCAATGTTGATTGTATTGTCAGCAACAGTTACAATCGCTGTGGCTTCAACAAACATTGTCTTACCTGTGCTTGATGAGTTGATGCTGAGTGTATCTGTATTAGCGAAGAGTAAACCAACATTGTTTGCATCAGAAGCGTAGAGCGCAGTGAGGGAGTAAACACCATTTGGCACCTTACCAAGGTCCTGCTCAATTTTTAGAGCAGCATTGCCACCCCATGTGTTGAAGAGGTATTCTCCATCACAGTTGTCAACATGGTATGTTCCATTGCTATTTGGCTTAATACCTGTATCATTTGATATTGGTGCTACCCATTTGCCAAAATCTCCAGTTTCGAAGCTTGGGTCAACAATGAACTCTGTGAAGTCAACAGGTGAATCCCATGTTGCGCCAGCACCGATAGCTGTGCGGATAGTAAACTGTACGTTGCCAGTTGCTGCTTTAATCTCTTCAATAGTTGAGTTTTCGTTATTGAAAACAGCTTCCTGTGCAGAAAGGTCAACAGAAGGATACTTTGCCTTTGCTGCATCAAGCTCTGCCTTCAGATCCATCGCAGCTTCATATTTAGCCTTTGCTACCCAGTAGTTATTGTACTCAGCCTCTGAAACGGCATACCAGTCGGTAGAGAATGTCTCCTCTGGATATGCAGAAGCAAAATAGACACGAGTGTCTTTTGCGTCAGCAGGGCGTACACCGAGCAAACCTTCAAAAGCGCTGTTGCTGATAGTGAAGTAGTTGCCGTTGCCAGGAGTAATCTGCCATGTGTTGTTGTTGGCACCTTCGTTGTTGTCAACGTAAACATCCTCTGCGGAGTTGCAGAACATGCGACGCCATCCCCAGTCACAAGGCTTGCCGTCATTGTCGTACTCAACAGAGTCAACAAGTGCATAGTAAGGCATGGTCTCGTCAACCACTTCCACTCTCCACTTGTAACCTGCTGTTTTCAGCACCGACGCATGGGTGTTGTAGTTGTTACTTCCCATAAGGAAACCTTCAGCGCCTGGGTTGTAGAGGTATTGTACGGTCGTTCCGTCAGTAGCCAATGGCTGGCTAACAGGAACAGGCTTGTTCCACGCTGACGCTGTGGACAATACTGCTACAAGGGCACCGATTAAGAAGATAAATTTTCTTTTCATACGGTTTGGTTTTAAAAGATTAATATAATGATTGTGATATTAATTTGTTTTTCATTTATGTTAGGTCATGGCACTATTAGGTAGCCAAAATTAAGAATACTTTTTCACTCAGTCAAAACTTTATGTTAAAAAGAGTTTGTTTGCGTGAAAAATATTTTGCCTACTTGTATTTTGATAAATGGAAATAGCAATTTCGTGGCAATGCATTGCTAAGCAATGGCGCAAAACCATTACTTAGCAACGTGGCAAAACCATTATTTAGCTACCTTCTTGCCGTGCTTGATTTGTATGCCTTTCACATTCTTGTTAGCCACGACTCCGCCGATGGTGTAAACAGTTTCCTCTGCATTATTATCTGCGTTGGCGTTCTTGATGCCTGTAGGAACACCCTTAGTCGGCATGGTCTCTCCGCTCCAGGATTCGAGTACAGGAACGTTCTTCAGCTGATAGATAAATCCGCTGAAATCCTTTATCTTGGAACGTTGTGTTACATTCTCCCATACACCGTCTATCAGTACGATGGAGTTGAGTGGGTATTGTGATACCTGGTTGGTGAACTGACCTCTCAGTCCGTTGACATTGGTCTTAGCTGATTTCGCCCTTTCGCCACTCTCAAAGAATATCACTTCTGTGCCGGTGGTATGGTAGATATAAGGTGTTCCTGCCTCTGCAACTTCTACCTTCCTGATGGCTATCTTGGTGTTGTCGTCAATGATGCCCGCAATCTCATAGAGTGTGGTGTTCTCCGGGATGGCGATAGCATAAGGCACGCAGACTGTTCCCCAGCCGGCAGCGTCGGCAGTGTCCTTGTAAGCTTGTATCTGGCGGAACTGGAAGTCGGTAGCTCCCCACCATCCTTCGCGCTTGTCGCCCGTGCTTGTCGGGTTGCCGTAGGTGTGGAAGGCATTGTCTATGGCATTCTTCTTTGAGCCCTTGAAACCGATTGTCAAAACGTCCTGCTCTGTTATATATATATAAGGTGTAGTGAGCGTCTCCCATTTGTCGGCATCGGCGATTGTCGGTATGTCGAGTACGCCGTGGCTCATGGCTTGTGTGTTGAGCGTCTCGCCCTTGAATACCATATAGCCGTGCTGGTCGGTTACGCAGTAGTGCTCTGTTGTAGCCTTTGCCTCAAGAGCATAGAAGCCGTGGTCGAGCTTAGAGAGAGCTTGGTTTATCTCCATTGTAGTGCCTTCGCCGCCATCTGCCGGTGTGCTCCACCATGCGTTCCAACACTTCTTGCCTGCTAAAGTTGCTGTGCGCTGGTCGCCGCCGGTATATGTGCCTTGCTTGGTGTTCCAACCCTCTATAGCCTCAAACGCACCGTTCTTTATGCCTGTAGTGTTGATGATGTAAGGGAGAACGGTCTGCATCTTCTCGGAAAGGGCGGCATAAGCGCTGTTTATGTCGCTTGCTGCTGTTGCCTTAAGCATATCGTTTAGCAGGGTAGGGATGTCGTCGTATCCCGGAACCTTGATGTTAATGGCGAGTTCTGCCTCTGCGCACAAATTAGGAACAGCCTCCACAATCTTCATTGCTTTCAGTGCTTCCTCTATGCCTTGTTCAAGAAGGAGAGGGTCTGTGCATGATGCCGCAAGCTGGTCGAGCTCTGCGTTGAACTGCGGATAGGCTGTGTTGTATGCCTTGAAAGCCTCAAGTCTCTTCTTCTCCCATACAAGGGCGTCGGCGAGGGCTTCGTCTTTTGTGGCGAAGAGACGGGCAACCATCATATTGTCGAACTGTGCTTTTCCGTTAAGGTCGGTGAGTTGCACGATGATGAACTTATAGCTGCTCGCAACCTTCGCTGCCGACCCTTGCTTGCTCCAATCGGTGGTGGCAGATGCAGACGCAAGCTTTGTGACAGCGAATGTACCGTTCATGGAAGTTGATATTCCCTGTTTTGACTCGTCTCCGTTGCATGAAGCCATCTGTGCGTAGTAGTAGGAGTCTGTGTCTGACTCTATAGAAAGCAACTTGCGTACGCTTTGTGGTGATGACTTGTCAGTGCTATGTCCGTAGGTCTGCAGGTATGCGCTGTTATTTATGCCGCCGATAGGCAGTGCTTCGTAGTATGGCTGTGTGAGTTGTTCGCCCGCACCGTTCTCCCAGTCAGCGAGACCGAGTTCGAAGTCGCCGTTGATGAGCATGTTACCGCCGAGGTAGAGAGTTGTTTCGTCAACGGTTATCTCATCTCCTGGTACGAGGTCATCACTGGCAGCCTTCGACGTGTTCGATGCGCGCTCTTTGCCATTGGCGTCAATAACGAGGATGCGGAACTGCTCGCCGACATTTCCTTCAACTGAACATTCATAGTCGGCAGCTTCCTCTTGGAGTGGCACTATCTGCAAGGTTCTCCAGTTAGAGATAGACTTGTCATAGCGTTGCACGCGCATCTCTTTGTTATACTCTCCATTAGTATCGTGCCAGTAGAGCAGAACTTTCTTCTGACTCTTATTGTATTCTGTGCGGAGATTTGTCGGGTCGTACTGTGGAGGTGTTGTCGGCACATACTCGCCAGCTTTGCGATAAGCCATATTGGAATTTACAGAGGCATAGTATTCTCCTGCCAACGAAAGTCTTCCGTCCTTCAAGAGCTTGGAGCAGTCAGCCTCATGGTTCCAGTAGTAGTATCTCTCCACCCTTGGCTCTTTCTCTAACATCTCGACGATGCGCTGCACATTGGTTGCATTAAGCTGCTGGTTTGCCTGTGAGTATGAGCGGTCGGTGGCGAAAATACCATTGTTGTTCCATGATGCTCCCCATACCCATTCTGATATCCATACAGGACGATTGAAGGCGTACGCGCCAATGCGCCAACTGGTGAAGTTGTTCCACTCGCCGTCCCAGTAGCCGTGGAAATCGACAACATCGCAACGCCATCCGCGAGCGTCAATCTCCTTCATGAAGTCAGCATGCCAACTCCAGCCGCCGTCGTGGGTGGATGGCGAGCAGAGACGAAGACCAGTACGCATGAGGTCTTCCCAGTTGGCAAGCACCTCGGCAACAGTCTCAATCCTGCCCTTAGGGTCGTCTTGAGTGTTTGCAGGCTCGTTGTTGGTCTTCATGTGGCAAGTGTATGTGACCTTACCGCAGTCGCTTGGAGAAGGGTAGTTCTCGTAGATATGGTGCGACACGCAGTCGATGTCGGGCAACTTGCTCTCACCGGCATTCCATGCATAGCTTGAAGCGGTGCCAAGCATTGCGTTTGCTGTGGCTTCAAGATTGTCTGCGAGGTTCTTCTTCTGAGCGTCAAGCCACTGGAAGACGCGGTAGGAAGATATTGACTGGTCGAGAATATCTGGCAGTGTGGCAAACTCAAGGTCCTCCGTGTCGGCGATGAAGCAGCGGCTGTAGCCACGGCCTTCCTTGCGAGTGGAGAAGGTTACCATATATCCGCGCTTCAGTTTGAACGAGCGTATCTTGTTGTTAAGCTTGGCGTCGGTGAGTGTGTTCATAAAGCCGTTTGTGTGCTCTAAGCCGAAGTCGTTGACAGCAGTGCCGCCGAAGTTCTGCTCTGAATAGACTGTCAGAGGCTTGATGTCTCTATCGTAAGGCATGATGATGGTGCCATAGGCATACATCTTTACTTGGCAGTTGGAGTTGTTGACCGCCTGCTTACCATTAATATATATACGACCATTAAGCCATGAGCTGATGACCTTGCTCGGACGTATGCCCTTGATGATAACCACCGCATGCTCTGTATTGGTGATGTCAATCTTACCGCCACTCGTGAATGGGGTAGTGCTGGTGATGACGTAGTCAACATCGTCGTTGATGGTTACGCTGCTGCTAACCTGCGACACCGTTGTAACTGTATTTGCAGCGTAAGCCCATAATGCGGAGCTTGCGGCAAAGAAAAGGGAAAGGATGAGCTTTTTCATTGGAGGTAGAGGATTTCGAGGAAATGAGGAATCGAATTTTCGAAGCTTCGAATTTTCGAATTTTTGAGTTTTCGAGTTTCCGAGTTTCCGAATTTCCGAGTTTTCGATTGGTTTTATTTCAGGTATTTCTTTCCGTTGATGATTACTATGCCCTTGGTATTCTTTGATACCTGCTGGCCTTGGAGATTGTAAATCTTAGAAGATTTGGGGGCAGAGTCTGTATCGACAACTGTGATTGCCGCCGCAATACGCTCTTCAATCTCCTCAAGGGTAAGGCCGCCATAGTAGTAGAGGCGGAAGTTGTCGCAGATAGCCCATGATGATGATGCGTTGTTGTCGCCCTTGAAGTATATACGGAGGTCGCCTTTGTCTGCCGTATAGCCCTTAATGCTGTTTTCGTAATAACCCTTGTCGAAGTGTGCGCGTGTTGAAGCCATAGTGTTTGGTACATAAGTGCCATCGGAGAGTTTTTTGTCTTCGGAATGAACCTGTGTGTTCTGACGCTCTTCCATGATGTTCTTCACTTTTCCTGTGGCGAACGACCTTTGGTTCATGGTCATATCTAAAGTTACCTTCACATTGTTTGTGCCTTTGCTATAGTCGGAATATACTTGGTCGTTTGAGCCTGGTCGCTGGAAGCCCTGCGCTTTCAGACAGTATGAACCGGCAGGCATGTTCTTTAAGAGTTGTGCGAGGGTAGCTGTCTTCGCCTTGTCAACATAGAACTCAATCTCGCTGTAGTCGTATGCGCCGCCGGCACCCACAGACCATCCTGTTGTGCTTGTGGCGAAGTCTGGGTTGTTCATGAATTTCGTAAGGTCATACGGGTTGTTGATGTCTTTCACGTATGTGTTGTTGATGAAGGCGATGAACGCGTTGTTCAGTTCTGTTGTCTGCTCTGTTACCTCGTTGGCTGTTTTCGCAACATCATATTGTGACTTTATCTCTATGAGAGAGGCATTGAATGTTGCGTCGGCATCGCCGGAGATTGTAGCGTGTGGCACCTCGACAGCTGTGCTTGCCTGCGTATAAAGTTTGTCGAAAGCGTCGCGTGCGGCTATCATTCCGCTGTTCTCCATCTCCCTCGCTTGCGATTCGTCGAGTATGAGCCAGCGTTGTGTCTTTGCGGTGTTTAGGTTACTGTATTTGGCGGTAATTGTATAACCATCCCTTTCTGCTACAAGACAAGGAGGATTTGTTTGTGAGTAATCAGGATTTATTATCCAGTAGCCGCGCTGGGTGGATAGTTTTGTGCCAGTACTTGATGTAACGTCTATGCGTGAGCGCATCAGGTAGAACATGTTGCGTATCGTCGCTTTCGATGCCGCTTCGCACACAATGTTGTCTGAACCATTGTACGTCATATAGTTGCCAGTGGAGGCGTTTCGCAACTGGTACAGCTGTGATGATGGAATGAAGGTTACATACCATGCTGCAGCATCGTTGGCGATGGCTTGCTCTGCAGAGAGTGTCTTCCATTGCAGTGTGTGGTCGGCTGTCTCTACAAGGTAAGAGGTGGTAAGGCCGTGTGACTCGTCCTCGTTTTTTATGTAATATTTAATGTCGTCCTCTTGTTTGAAGGAGTAGTGGGGGAGACCAAAGGGGCGGCTTGTGGTGCAAGGAAGACCATCCTCGCAGATAGCCTGTGCCATCATACTGCAAGCGGCGTATAATTGCTCTGTGTGTTTGTCTTCACCAGCACCATTGATGCCATAGGGCCATATATGTGTGGCATCTCCTTTGAAGTAAGTGTTAGGGTCGTTGTCCCAGAACTTCAAGAAGTCGTTTGCACGGTCGCCAAGCCAGTCGCCTGTTCCCGCACCTTTGCGCAATGGGGATGTTGAACCATTCCAGAGGGCGCATTGTCCAACACCAATGGCATGGAGAGCCTCGTGCATGATAGTTCCTGTGGCCTGATTACTTGGGTTTGCTCCTACACTCATCCAACCGCCATAGCTACATTCTGCAGTAGGTACACCGGCATTGTAATGCACACTCAGGAAAAGGTTTGTTATATTGGTGTATTCGTTCCAATAGTCAACACATGACTTTATGGCATTGTTGAGGCGAGTGTTTGCGTCAGCCGGACCATTATTGTCATATTCCCAGCCGATGTTACCTTTAGGCACTGTGCAGAACTTTATGACATTGCCGTAGAAAGTCTCTCCTGTGGTAGTGGTGATATATGCTCTTGCATAGTACATCGTGGCAGGAGTCAGTCCTTCCATTACGCAGATGGTGCCGTTGTTGCTCCATTTCTTGGTAGATTTGCTGTCGTTGATGGTAGGTTCTTTAGTTTCGGAGCTCCAGCAGAAACCACTCTCTTTAGAGGAATATCCGTTCATTGACGCAGACATTCGTCCGAAGGCTTTCGTTGCGCCGCGGGCGTAGCGGCTGTCAGTCTTGATTGTTGGCTGCGCCATCGCGCAGATACTTGCCAAAGCAAGAATAAGGATTAGTTTTATTGTTCGCATAGTTTTTATGGTGGGTTCTATTTGATGATAACTTTCTTTCCATTTTTGATATATGCGCCGTTAGAAGGCGATGTTACCTTTCGTCCGCTCATGTCGAAATATACGTTGCTTGTAGTAACAGTCTTCTCGATATTGCGTATTGCTACAGGCTCCTGTCCGTTATATAGTGACTTCACATCGTTGGCAGTGAGTGCATAGTTGTAGATGCGGAAGTCGTCAAGATTGCCTGCGAAAAGTTCGTCGGAGGCATACTGGCTGCGGCCGAGAAAGTTCATTACGGCATGGATGTCTGTCGGCTTTATGGTGAATGTAGTGCTTTCCGCCTCTTCTTCACCGTCAACATAGATTGTTACGGCAGACTTGCCGATGGTTACTGCGACATGGTGAAGGCCAGCGCCTAACTTGCCTGCTGAGAGAATCTGCTCGTCACCACCGTTCTTCATAACGAAGCGCATCTCGGAACCGTTGGAAGGAGTGAGGAACATATATTGGTCAGTGCCGTTGCCGAAGTCGAAGATGCGTGTCCACGATTTCGTAGCGCTTAGGTTATTGACCCATGTGGCGATAGTCATTTCCTCATTGTCTGCTACAGTCTTAGGAAGGAGGATGTAGTTTTTGTTAAGAAAAGCAGAATGGGAGCCTTCCTTCACTCCTATGGTTGAGTATGACATGTCTGCGCCACTCTGTGCAGTGAGCATGTTCTCGCTCTCGTCTTGCAAGGTGTTTTCGAACTTATAGTGTGCAATAAGTCCCTTCTGACCGCTTGTCTTGGCGGTAACTGTCTCTGATGCTACGGAACGGTTGCGTGCTTTGTCGATAGCCATCACTTTATATGTGTATGTCTGTCCGCTGGTAAGCACGTTGTCAAGGAACTCTGTTCCCGTTACCATACGTCCTATAACATCCCAGTCGTCGGTGCCTTCCTTTGCGCGGAGAATCTGGTAGCCATAGACGTCAGATTCGGAGTTTTTGTCCCAAGAAAGAAGTATTGACGCACTCTGTGCAGTGGCTGTCAGACCTTTTGGGGCTTTCGGTGCAGACTGTTCACGCTGTGTGCCAATAGGCATGAAGCGCCATTGCTGCTCCTTTGCTCCCGAAAAAACGTTTTGTGATACGACGCTTCCTTTGGCTTCTAAATAGAGACCTGAGTGGCGTGAACGGATATACCAGTTGTTGTTTCCTGCGTATTCGAACAGCCACTGCTCATTAGAACCACCGTTGCCTGCCCATCCAATTATCTTTCCGCCCACTGATGTGTTCCAATCTTTGATGTCAATGAGCAATGATGGAGACTCTTTAGATTTTATATAGAAGTAACTGAAGTCCGAACCTTGACGGGTGTTGACGGGCTCGATAGTCCATTTCTGGTGAGCATTAGTGTTTGTCATCGTGTAGCTTGACAGGTTCAGGATGTCACCACTCTGACATTTGCCGCTTGTATATCCAAGAACTGTTGACTCCTTGATAGACATAATAACATAGTCGCCTGCTGTTATCGCCTCGCTTGGCACGTCGGCACCGTACTGTATCTGTATCAGTCTCTCTGCGCTTGGCTGGTTTACCTGGTAGCCTGTGCCGCCTGGAACCTGCATGAAGTAGTTGTAGAACGGCCCCTGACCATCGTAATATACAGGGCGGTCGGTGGAGACGAACTCATAGTTGCAGTCGCTTGCCTGGCGCTCGCTGCCACCAAGGAAGGCGTCTATTCTGCCATTGTCGCGCTTATAGACAGCGGCAGCAGTCCATGTGGGACGGCTTTCAGCATAGCCTATCTCCTTGCCACTGTAGGAAGCCTTGCAGAATTCGCCGCGTGCTGCGCCTTCAAAGCCCCACCATACTCCTGAGTTCATGCCGTAATGGATGCCCACGAAGGCCTCCATCACGTTATGAAGCTCATCGGCTGTGCCATGATTACCGTCGGCAGCGACAGTCTTCCAGAAGTCAGCGTATGTGTTAAACTCGCCTGCAAGTTGGTGGGTGTTGCCCTCTGTAACGTACGGTTTCATGTAGTTGTACCACTCGTATGCACGGTCGCAGTTGAGCGTGTTTCCGGCAGAGATGCGTATTCCTGCTAATTCGGGGTCTTCGCTAATGTATTTGCAAATATTCTTGAAGTCATCTTTTGTACCTTCTTTCCATGCGGTATAGTCAGGCTCGTTGAAGGGGGAGACAGTGATTACGTTGAAACCCTTCGCCTTACAGTATTTGATGCTCGCCTTTATCACGCGGTACCACTCGTAAGGTTTTCCGTGGTAGTTGGCATAGTTCTGGTCGCATTTCGGATAAGCATCCTTGTTGCAAAGTACCTCATGGTCGCAGTTGAGTATAAGATTCTTCACACCACTGATAGCAATGTTGTTAAGGCGTGACTGAAGTGTCTGCTGCTGCTCGTTTGACAGGTTGCCGTTTGCGTCTACGAGGTCGCTTGGTTGAAATGAAACACGGCCTATGTTCAGTACGTCGCCTATATAGTTTGTGCCGCGAGTAACATTACCCGCATCGTTCCATGCCACGTCCATACCCCAGTTTATTGGGGCGGCAGGTATGGCGCATGAGTTTATGTCTGTGCTGGTTTTGAAGGTTAATGTTGTTGTTCCGTAAGGGTAAGCCTTCATGTATTGTGCTGAGTTCTCCACGTTTTGTGCAAACGTTGTCGCACAGATTGATAAGGCTATAGCTGTGATAACTTTTCTGTTTTTCATAATATGCACTCTTTATTTATGCTGCAAATTTACTAATTTAGGCGTGTATGTACATTATATATATGGAACTTTTTTTCAATAAAAATAAATTTTTTCAAAAAAAGAGTCAAATTCTTTTTGTACAACATATATTTTTATAAATTTGCAACAGATTATGAAGAATAGATATGTTACCTTTATCTTGTGCTTGTGTGCGCTGATTGCCATTGTTCCGCAATATGCCTGCACTGGTAATTCCGGCCAGAAAGAGGCTGGCGAGACGAAGAAAGGGAAGGTGGCGGTGATAATCTCCACGCTCAACAATCCCTGGTTCGTTATTCTTGGCGAGACAGGAGTGAAGCGCTGTCAGGAGCTCGGCTATGAAGCCACAGTGTTTGATTCTCAAAAGGATGTGGCAAAGGAAGTTGAGAATTTCGACAATGTTATTGCCGCTGGTTACAATGCCATTATATGTGATGTTGTTGATGCCGATGGTTCTGTGGTGAATGTGCGCAACGCCATCAATGCTGGCATACCTGTTTTTCTTACCGACCGTGAGATAAACGCCCATAACCTTGCGACATCCACTGTGATTGCCGACAACTATGCCGGTTGCGTAGAAGTGGGTAAGGCATTCATTGAGATTATGGGTAAGGAAGGCAAATACGCGGAAATTCTTGGCGAAGTTGGCGATAACAACACGTGGACGCGCTCTGGCGGTTTCCATAGTGTGATAGACCGTTACAAGGGATGGAAGATGGTCGCCCAGCAATCGGCAGAGTTTGACCGCACAAAGTCTATGGAAGTGCTGGAGAGTATGCTTCAGGCTCACCCCGATATTCAGGCAGTGTTCTGTGGAAACGACGTGATGGCTCTCGGCGCATGGCAGGCTGTTGTGTCATCAGGCAAGCAAGGAAAGGTGAAAGTATTTGGCTTTGACGGCGAGGCTGGTGTTGTGAAGTCCATCAGTGAAGGCAAGATTTCGGCAACAGCCATGCAGTCGCCGGCGCAGATGGCAACGATAGCGGCGGAGTTTGCTGACAAATATATGAAGGGAGAACGCGACTTCCCTCATAAGATACCTATTGCTGTGGAGGCCATAACGGCGAAGAACGCAGAGAAATATTTGAAGTAAGCAAGATGAATAAGACAGTGAAATATATAATTTGGTTTGTCGTTATCGCGGTGTGCTGCATAGTCTCCGTTAGGATACAGACCATAGAAGAATATAAGAACAGCCAGAGGGACGGTTCGCTTGATGCTGCGGCAGAGGTTGGAAAGTTCTGGCAGACAGACTTTAAGGACATGAAGCAGAGCGCTATTCCTCTCGCCGATTTGGAGGCAAATCCGGAATTGGCTAAGGAAAAAGGCAACACTGTAGGCATTGGCGCACCATACAGTGTGAGTGTTAAGATAGACAAGGCTAATGTCAGCGATGTTAACGCTGAGACGGCAGCACTTGATATTCAGGGATGCAAGCAGAAATATGTCTTGCGTCACGCTATGATTTTCGGTGGCAGTATTCGCGAGGCGTCTAAAGCTTTCAAGGTGGATGACTATACAAAACTCCTCGATTTCAACAAGATATCCACAGAACTTAATATGCGGATTGAGAATAAGCTGAAGGGAAAACTCAAGGCTGGCAACACTTACACGGTCTATGCCGTGATGGATATTCCGCAAGATAAGCCGCTGCCAGAGACTATTGAACTGATACCGTTCTGTGTAGAGTGAATTATAGAACCCACCTAAAAAATGTCTGACATCATCCTAAAAGCACGCAATATTACAAAGCAGTGGCCAGGAGTGCTGGCGCTTGACGCTGTGGATTTCAATATCTACAGCGGCTGTGTCAATGCCCTTGTGGGAGAGAACGGCGCAGGAAAATCTACGCTGATGAACATCATCAGTGGTGTTTATAGCGAGTATGACGGTGAGGTTTTACTTAACGACCAGCCTGTTCGCTTTCAGAACACGATGGAAGCTTTTGAGGCAGGTGTTGCAATGGTTCACCAGGAGCTGAACCTCATACCGGAACTCAATGTTGCGGAGAATATTTTCCTTGGAAGAGAACCGCATAACATCCTCGGACTCATTGACTACAAGAAGATGCACCACGAGGCGGAGAAACTGCTTGCACAGCTTGACTTCCCACACAGCACTCATAAGAAAATATGCGAACTGAAGGTTGGCGAACAGCAACTTGTGGAGATAGCCAAGGCGTTAAGCATCAATGCCAAGGTGCTGATATTTGACGAGCCTACAAGTTCGCTTACCGACAAGGAGACGGAGAAACTGTTTGAGGTTATCCGAAGACTTAAACAGCAGGGTGTTGGTATTGTTTATATCAGTCATAAGATGGACGAGTTGCAGCAGATAGCCGAATATATTACGGTCTTTCGCGACGGCAAACTTATCAGTGAGAAGCCGGCATCCGACTTGACGACCGACGATATTGTCCGCATGATGGTAGGTCATAAGGCAAATGATTTCTATACCCACACCGACCGCGCTATTGGCGACGAGTGCTTGAAGGTTGACCTTAAAGGTTGTTCGTTCTCTGTAAAGAAAGGTGAAGTTGTTGGCATCTATGGACTTATGGGAGCAGGAAGAACAGAACTTCTTGAGTGTATCTTCGGACTGCGCCCTGAGATGTTAGAGGGCGGCAGTGTCTCCCTTAATGGGAAAGATATATCTCCGAAGTCGCCACAAGAGGCTATCGCAGCAGGTATTGCGCTGATACCTGAGGAGCGTAAGACTGACGGACTTGTGCTCGGTATGGACATCACGCAGAATATCACCCTGCCTTCGCTGTCAGACTATGCCAATATGACTGGCATTAACAATACAAAAGAAAGAAAAGCCGCTGAGGAATATCGCTCACTGCTTGGCATCAAGTCGCACTCATGCTCGCAACCTACGGGCGAGTTGTCAGGAGGAAATCAGCAGAAGGTGGTGCTTGCCAAATGGATGCTGACAAATCCTCAGGTGCTGCTTCTCGACGAGCCGACACGAGGCATCGATATCGGAGCAAAGAGTGAGATATACAAACTCATTGATAGTCTTGCCGAACAAGGGAAGGCGGTTATCGTAGTGTCGTCAGAACTGCCAGAGATAATGGCGATATCCGACCGAGTTATCACACTCTGCGAAGGCCAGACAACAGGCGAGTTCCTACATAATGAGTTCACGCAGGAGAAGATTCTCGCTGCAGCACTACCAAAAACATAATAAGCAACTTTGGTTACGAAAGCTCAAACTCACAAAATGAAGCAATCGTAATTTGAATATATATATTACCCATGACCCTCCAAACTGTAAAAAATAACCAGATGCTTCGCCCATTAGCGGCACTGATGCTGATGTGTTTGGCAATGACTTTCCTGAGTGATAGTTTTGCCACGAGCGATAATTTCTTTAACGTGCTCCGTCAGGTATCGGTAAATCTCTGCATCTCCGTTGGAATGACAATGGTTATTCTCACGGGTGGCATCGACCTTTCCGTAGGTTCTATGCTTGCTCTCTCTGGCGCTATCGCCGCTGGACTTGTGAAGAATGGCATAACTATTGAGCCGCTCGGCATTCATGTTGGCTTCACCCTTTTCGGTGTAATCCTTATAGCCCTTATTGTCGGTGGTCTGATGGGCGCATTCAACGGACTGATGGTTACCTCGTTCCGTGTGCCACCCTTTATAGCTACTCTTGGTATGCTCACGATGGGACGCGGATTGACAATGCTCTATACCGATGGTTATCCGATACCAGGATTGGGCGACGGCTTCTCGTTCATAGGCACAGGATGGTTTCTGAATATTCCGATGCCTGTGATTATATCACTTGTCGTTGTGGCTGCGTTCGTTTTCTTCATTAAGAAGAGTAAGACGGGGCGATATATCTATGCTATCGGCGGCAATGAGAAGGCGACAAGACTGAGCGGCGTTAATGTGAACAGAGTGAAACTGTTCGTATATACTGCTGCTGGTGTGCTGTCGGCAGTGGCTGGCATTTTGGTCACGGCGCGACTTGATTCCGCACAGCCTAATGCGGGCGCTGGTTATGAGCTCGACTCAATAGCCGCAGTTGTTATTGGTGGCACATCATTGAGCGGTGGCAAAGGCACAATCATCGGAACGGTCATTGGCGCGTTAATCATCGGTGTGCTCAACAACGGACTGGTGCTTCTTGACGTGTCGCCTTTCTGGCAACAGGTAGTAAAAGGCGCGGTCATCCTCTTTGCAGTTATCCTCGACAAGAGCAAGGCTGTAAGATAATTATTGGCCCCCTTTAGGGGAGGGTAGGGGGCTTATTCCTAAAATCTGAAAAAGATATGAGAAACCTAACAAACCTATTACTTTTTTTCCTGTTGATATTGTTTACAACAGCGTGTTCAGAAAACAAACAATTCAATATCGGAGTGTCGCAAGGCCATGTTGACAAATGGTCTAAGCTCATGCACGAAGAGTTTGCTAACGAGGCAAAGTACTTCGGCGACATTAATGTGGAACTGAAGACGGAGGCTGCCAATAGTGAGCAACAGATTGCCGACATAGAGGAGTTTATCAATCAGGGCAAAGACCTTATCGTGGTCTGTGCCAGTGACAAGGAGAAGATGCGTCCTGTCATTGAGAAAGCTTACGACAAAGGCATTCCTGTAGTATTGGCTGACAGGAGGATTGATGGCAATAAATACACTGCCTTCATCGGTGTAGATAATGTGCACATAGGAGAACAGATGGGCGAGTTCCTGATTGAACACGCGACGGAACGTAAGGGAGACGTGAATGTTGTAGAACTGATTGGCTGCATACACTCCACAACCGCCGACGATCGCCATGAAGGATTTAATAAAGTTCTGTCAAAGCATAATAGTAACCAAAATGCTTCAAACAAGGTGAACGTCGTGGGAAGTGCCGTTACAGAATGGAGTCAAGAGACTGCTCGCAAGGCGATGGACTCCCTGCTCAGCATAAATCCACGAATAGATTATGTCTATGCTCACAGCGACGTTACTGCCAAGGGCGCTTACGATGCGATAAAGAAGGCAGGCAGAGAGAAGGAAATAAAGATTCTTGGCGTTGACGCACTGCCAGTGGAGGGCGGTGGCGCTGACATGGTTATGCAGGGACAACTCCTTGCCACGCACACTAATCCTATCAATGGGGCGGAAACATTCACTCTTGTTCGCAAGATTTTGAACGGTGCTAAGTTCGAGCGTAGCGTAGAATTGGCAACAGAGGTTGTTGACATTACCAATGCCAAGGCTCTGAAACAACAGTACGAGAGTGCCAAAAAGCAGGAGGAGAAGTTCCTAAGTATAGAGGCTCTCGCCGATGAACAATCAACAACGCTCAACAAGCACAAGTGGATGTTTGCAGGCAACGTCATCATTATAATATTGGCAGTATTGGTGTTCCTTACTCAGCATAGGGTAAAGAAAGAGATTGACAAGACTGACGAAATGATGATGATGCACCTGCAGATGCAGATACAGGAAACGGCTGCCATAGCCATTCCTGAAACAGTTCAAGAGCCTGACGCTCCAACAATTGTCACTGAGACAGTTCCTGCCGCGCCTGTCGTAAACCCATTCTTTGAGGAGGTGAAGGATATTATCGTTAGGAATATCGGCAAGAGCAACTTCAGCGTCAATGATATCGCCGACGAACTCGGCATCAGTCGCGTACAGCTTTACCGCAAGATAAAGTCTCACAGCGAGCAAGGTGTCAGCGACCTTATCCGCAAGGCTCGTCTTGAACGCGCCCACGAGTTGCTGACAACAACAAACAAGACCATCAGTGAGGTGGCGTTTAAGGTTGGCTTCTCATCACCAAGCTACTTCACAAAGTGCTTTAAGGAATACTACGGTCACGGACCTTCTGAGGTGTAGGGAGAAGGTAGCGTGCGTAGTACCACACGATGGCAAAGCCTATCATTGGGATGAAGAAGGGGACTATGGGGGTTGTTATGTCTGCCACCCATGCCACGAGCAAGAAACCGCAGCCGCCCACAGGTGTCATCATCAGTAGCGATGAACCAGTCTTGGTTTGGTCGCCAAGGTCTTTCAGTGCCAATGAGAAGATTGTTGGGAACATGATGCTCTCAAAGAAATAGTTGGCTATCAGGCAGGTTAGCGACAGCTTGCTGAGAATGCCCCTTGAGCCGCCATCGAAATAAGCCAAGACCATCATCAGCGATAGAGAGACGATGCAGCCCAAGGCACATATCCACAACATACGCTCTGCCTTCAGCAGCATCATCAGTCCACTGCCGATGAAGCGTCCTAACATGAAGACCACCAAGCCGAGAGAGAGAATATAGCTTGCCGTAGAACTGTGAAGCCAGCCCATGTCGGTGGTGAAGTTTACGAAATAGCTGTTGATGCTTATCTCGCTCACCTCATAAGCGAGTAGCGAGATAAGACCTAAGACAAAGCCCTTGTGGCCCACTAACCCCCTGATCCCTTGAAGGGGACTCTGACTTTGACTCTGACTCTGAGTCTGGGTCTGCGTCTGTGTATGAGTCAGTGTCTGCGTCTGAGTCAGTGTCTGAGTCTGAGTCAGTGTCTGAGTCTGCGGCACAGGCAGTTTCACCATAGAGAAGACTATTGCTATGGCTACCACTACGCATCCCATGACGAGGTAGGGTAGGGCGACGTCTGCCTCTCCTCCGTTCTCTGTTTCTGTAAACAGGAAACCGCCAACAATCAGTGGGGCGAGGAAACTTCCCATTCCGTTGAACGACTGTGCCAAGTTCAATCTGCTTGTGGCAGTGTCGGCAGGACCTAACAGTGTGGCGTAAGGATTGGCGGAGGTCTCTAAAAACGCCAAGCCACAGGCGATGACGAACAGGCAACCCACAAAGGCGTTGAAGGCACTCTGCCCCTCGAGCATTCCGCCCGGAATAAACAGGAACGCTCCGACGGCGAAGAGGATGAGTCCGCAGACCACTCCTTTTCTATAGCCGAAGCGGTTGATGAATATTCCGGCAGGCACTGCCATAAGGAAATATCCCATATAGGTAGTAACCTGAATCAGTGCGCTCTGCGTGATGCTGATGTGCAGTGAGTCCTGGAAGTGCTTGTTCAGCACATCTAAAATAGCCCTCGCGAAGCCCCAAAGGAAGAAGAGGCTCGTGATGAGCATAAAAGGCAGTATGTACTGTCGCGTCGTCAGCGCATTCTTTTGATTAAGCATGGCGAATGTTGTTGTCTATTGAATATTGATTAGCCCCCGACCCCAGAAGGGGAAGTTGAGTACCGCGTATTTATTTCTTCAGGAACTTCTTTCCGTTCCTTATCACAATGCCTTTGTAATCCTTTTTCACCTCCACTCCTTGCAGGTTGTATGCCGGGATGTTGATGTTGTCGTCTGCATATATCGTCGCCCTATCTATGCCGGAAACATCTATGCCAACGATGTTCACGAACTCTTTCCATACTTCCGCGTTTCTATAAGCTTCAACAGAACCTTCCGGAACTTCAAGTACACACGCGAACATATCAACTCCATTAAATGCCCCCCAGTAGCTAATAGATGGAGGGGTAAAATTTAAGCATGTGATTTTCGTAAGACCTCTACATTCAAGGAAAGCGTCATCTCCAATACTCGTAACGCCATTTGGAATTGTTATTGACGTGAGAGCGCTACAGAATCCGAAAACGTCATCTCCTATACTTGTAACGCTGTTGGGAATTATTGCTGACTTTAGACCGCTACAGCCATAAAAAACGAAAACCCCAATACTTGTAACGCCATCGGGAATTATTACTGACGTTAAACTGCTACAGCACGAAAAAGCGTAATCACCAATATATGTAACTCCATTCGGTATGGATATTGAGGTGAGTCCACTACAGTTATAAAATGCCCAACTTCCAATACTTGTTACACTGTTGGGGATGGTGTAATTTGTCGTACTATTCCCTGGAGGAAAGGCTATTAGTTCTGTTTCTTCTTTATTAAACAATACTCCATCAACAGAGGTGTATGATGGATTATCATTGGCTACACTTATACTCTGAAATCCGCAACTATTTAATGCAGCACTTCCAATACTCGTCACGCTCTTTGGAATTGTTATTGATGTGAGGCTGCTACATTCAAAGAATGCGTAATCTCCAATTTTTGTAACACTATTTGGAATAATTACATACTTTAGACCGCTACAACAGTAGAATGCGTAATCGCCAACATTAGTAACACTGTTTGGTATAATATATTCCATTGCTTTATGTCTTGCAGGAAAAACGATTAATTCTGTTTTCTCTATGTCAAAAAGCACTCCATCAACAGAAGTGTATGAAGGATTGTCATTGGCAACATTTATTTCCTGAAGTTCGCTACATGCAGAAAAAGCACGCTCGCCTATACTCTTGACACTGTTAGGTATAGCTATATATGTTAGACTGGAACAATCTTGGAATGCATTGTTCCCAATACTTGTAACGCTACTTGGAATTGTTACTGACTTAAGATTACTACAGTATGCCAGAGCCAACATTCCGATACTTGTAACGCTGTTTGGAATGGTTACTGATGTCATACTTGTACACAACGTAAAAGCATAATCGCCAATACCTGTTACATTGTATGTCTTTCCCTCAAAAAAAACGGTAGAAGGGATGGTTATATCTCCACTATAACTTCCAACCCAAGGCATTTGAGTGGTAACCTCACAGGTCAAGTCTGTACTTGATGTAATGTTGTAATAAATTCCGTCAACCTCGAAGTCGTAGGCTTGGGCGGAGATTGTGCTTATCAATGCAAAAAGCAATGTGAGCGAGTAGTGTTTGAAACTGTTCATATAATGTTTGATTACAATCTTGATTAACCCTTATTTGGCTTGTCTCATGCAAGGGTAAACAAGCGAGTGCAAAGTTAATGAATTTTTTATAATCCCAAACAGTCCGATAGAAAATAAATCGTCTTAAACCTTCTTTTTGTTATCTTTTTTGCCTATTTTCAATCACAATGGAACACTTCGTGTTACCCATTAATTATTATTGGGTTCAATCAAGCAGACAAAAAATCTAATCAAAAATAAAATTCAACCCCAAATAATTCTCTAATGAACTATTTGGGATAATTGCCAAAATCTTTTTACAAAAGTTTCGTTTAAGCGGCGTTTTGCTTACATTTTGACATTTTTATGTTGTACAGATTTTGACATCATTTAGAGCTAAACGAAGGGGATTTTTGCATAAAAAGGGATACTTCGGTGATAAATCCCACGAAAACGGATCAAAACTCCCACGAACTTTAGTCGTTTCTCATAGCAAAACGCATCGAAAATCATAGGCAAATGCATCGAAAGTCATAGGAATTTTACGCGAAAAAGGCCGATTTTTGGGATGAAAAGCTGTGATTGTGCAGGCTTATTTGTGCGCCAAAAATCCAAACATCTCATAATGAGTTGATTACAAAACTTGCAATTGTTGCGGTATTTCACGACCAATTACAAGTTGGTGTCGCAGACGCGATTCTGCGACGTTGCGGATTTTACAAAGTGTCAGTTTTATGCGCGATTTGCTGACACTATGATAAGTAACGGTAAAAAGGCGGGAAGGTTATTTTTTCACCATTACAAATTATTTTGTTGTTGAAGAAATGTCCTTGCGTCTGCTACGCCAATAAGCTTTGTCGCTGTCGGACATTCGCTCGATGGCGTAACTGAACATCACGCTTGGCATTCGACTGATATGCTCTTCAAGGAAGGCTTCGTGGAGGTGTTTTCCGGTCTCGCTGTGTTTGTACATCTCGCGAAGCATCCATCCGGCTGCTTTGTGGAGCAGGTCGTGGCGGCTGTTGAGCAGAAGGGATGCTCGTTCCGTTACCTTGTCATAACGATTGTGGCGGATATGCTTCCATGTGGCAACCATGGATATTCGTTGCTGCCAAAGAGTGTGGTCGGGCTTTATCCATTCGTCCATCAGCGTCACTTCGGGGTGCAGCATCTCATATTCGCCGATGATTTTGTAGGCGGAGAGGTCAACCAAGTCCCAGTTGTTGATGAACGGATGTAGGGAAGTGTATGTATTGAACACTTGCGCCATCGTAGCTTCGTCCTGCTGTTTCAAGGCTTTCTGGAAATGTTCCACAAGGATGAGCAGACCGCATAGTCGTATCTCGTGCCAGGAGCTGTGTACAAGTGTGGCGGCTTCAGCAATGGAAGTGCTCTTCCATGCAAGTTTTACAACAGAGCGAGTTTGCGGATTTGTGATGCCAAGGAACTGGTCGCCCTCGCCATATTCACCTTTCTCAGTCTTGAAGAAGCGCATAAGAATTTGGCGTTTCTTCTCGTCGGCGAGCATCAACATCGTTTGTTCTAAATCTGTGGTCAAGTTCTGAGTCTGCGTCTGTGTCTGAGTCAAGTTCTTCATAAACGCTTTGCGTTCATCGCCATTGGCAATATGGATTATTCCGCAATATTCAAAGCCGTAGGCGGTGAGTCCGCCAATCATTGTTTTGTTGTCGCGATGAGTGTCAATGCGAATAACATCAGTTAGGGTAAAACAGAAGTCTAATACCTTATGAAGCAATCTCTTGATGTTGCCGTTTGAGGCTATCCTGTGAATTACGCCATAGGGAAGTTCATTCTTCCAACTGCCATTATATATAATGTTATATGTCGGGTCGTTGCCTAAAGTGAAGAAGAATGTGCCAGCGATTTTGCCTTTGTCATCAAGACATACATAACTGCCACCGCGTTCCATATCTGCACGGATGGTGTCGGCAGAAGGATAATTGTCGTTCCACTGACACATGTTTCCCTCAGCCCTCATATAGCGTCTTGCCGCATCGTATATGTCGAGCAAAGCCGGAATGTCGTTCTCTATTGTCTTACGAACTATCATCTTAGTTTAACAAAGCCCTTCCTAACCATACGCAGACTATGCCAACAATGATGCTTGCGGCAACATACAATGCGCTCATCAGCATGTCGCCCTTCGTTCCGAGTAGCCATGTCTCGTTTGCGAAGGCAGAGAATGTGGTGAAACCGCCGCAGAAACCTGTTGCAAGCAGCAGAACATGATTGCTGTTCAGTACACCCGACTTCTCCGACAGCCCATAGACAACTCCGATTATCAGGCAGCCGAGAGCATTGACGATGAATGTTCCCAACGGAAACGTGCCGCTACACCATTGCTTTGCCAACACTCCAATAAGATAGCGTAAGCCGGTGCCGACAAAACCGCCGGCACCAGCAATTAGCATTTCCTTTATCATAACTCGATAGAAGAGTCGTCATATTTGGTCTTGAAGTGCATCAGCACAGGCTTGCCGTCAGTCATCACGATGTTCATCTGGCAGGTGCAAGGGATGCCGCCATCAGTGAGATAGACGGTGTAGAGGTCTTTGCCATCAACCTTTATACTGTCGATGCTCTCCCCGTCTAAGCCGTTCTGTCCGGTGCGGAACAGCCAAACAGCATACGCTGGCCCGCCGTCGCAATATTCGTCGTCGTAAGCTTTGCGCAGACTGTCGAGCAGGGCTGGCGAGAAGTTGTCGGCAATGCTGTCGAGGTCGTCGATACCAAACACATAGTTGTTGTAGAGGTTCGTGATGAAATCCTCAACAGGCTTTGGGCAAGTCTTGTCCTCGTTGCTGCTACTGTTGCAGATGCTGTCGTTACTGCTGTTGCTGCTGTTGCTGCTACCGTTGCACGCTGTGAGTGCAAGTGCTGCAAAGATGACATATAAAATCTTTTTCATATTGTTGCCTTCCCGGTTACTTGTTTAAAAGGTGGGTGAATTTTACGGGTTTTGCTTGTTCAAACTTTTCAAACAAGGCTTTTAGTTCCTTGCTATGGTTGTTCATGTCGCTTTCCTCGTGGCAGACCATCTCTAACTCTGGTTCTCCTTCTCCACGAATACCATAGACACTAACGAAATGATGTCCGGCAACCATCAGTTTGTTGTCTAAAATAGAGACAGGGTAAAGAGTTCCTTGCGATCGTATAGAGCCAAGGGTAACAATTTTTCCGTCAGAATCAAGCGCAAAGATAGATGTGGCTAAAGCTTCGAGTTCTTCGTTTTCGTCGTTTCCAAACACTTCGTGAGACACAAGCAGAACAGGCTTGTTGCTTATATTGGCATAAGCAAAAGCGGCTGATTTGCCGAAATTCTGAGCGAAAGACTTGAAAACTTCGTTTTGAGCGTTGCTAACAGTGCTTATGAGCACAAGAGCAAGAGTAAGAAAATACTTTTTCATAATGTTTTGATTTTAGTTAAATTGGTTGATATAATTTGTAAAATACGCGGCATTTATGCCGCAATTTTACGATTAAGCGAGTACAATTAAATTTTATTTAAATTGTCGAGCTTAAGTAAACTCGCGCCATTCATGGCGCAAAAGTAAAAATAAAATCTGAAACACAGACAACTTTCTGCATAATCTTAATTCTTTTTAACTTTGGCTCTGACTTTGGCTTTGGCTTTGGCCTTGAACTTTCCTCTGTAAGATAGATAATGATGTCACTGACTGAAAGAAGGACTCGGCTCTGCCGCTTTGCTTGCAAAGAACTTTTAACCCTGGTTCTGAGCCTG
>JABUUE010000015.1:0-4217 GCA_021443335.1 Bacteroidaceae bacterium | reverse complement strand
CTCTCCGCGCAGATTGTCAATATGCTCATTGGGCAGGGCGTGACGGAAGAGTGGGGCGCGGCGATGGGCTGGCGCTGGATGTTCTGGGCAGAGACATTGCCTGCGGCGGTGTTCCTCGTTATGAGTTTCTTCATACCAGAAAGTCCGGTGTTCCTCAGAATGAAAAACGAGGGCTGCACAGTAGCTGGCAATGAGAGCGGCAAGGCAACGCTCAAGACATTGTTCCAGGGAAAGTACGGCAAGATTGTTACATTAGGTTTGTTTATCGCCGTGTTCCAGCAGTGGTGCGGAACGAATGTCATATTCAACTATGCGGAGGAGATATTCAAGGGCGCAGGCTTTGATGTTGACGGCATGTTCATCAACATTGTCATCACAGGCATAGCCAATGTGGTGTTCACCTTCGTCGCACTCTATACTGTTGAGAAATGGGGACGCCGCACACTGATGCTCATTGGCGCGAGCGGACTGGGAATTATTTATTTCATTCTCGGCACATGTTACTATATGGAAGTTACTGGTATGCTGATGGTTGCCTTAGTCGTGGCTGCCATATCATGCTACGCCATGACACTCGCTCCGGTGACGTGGGTGCTGCTGTCGGAGATATTCCCTCATCGCATCCGCGGTATAGCGATGGCTACCTGCACTTTCGCCCTGTGGACAGGCTGCTGCACGCTGACATTCTCGTTCCCCATAATGAACGACGCTCTCGGCAGTTACGGCTCGTTCTGGATTTATAGTGCGATATGTCTCTGCGCATTCGCCTATCTCTACCGCAGTTGTCCGGAAACAAAAGGAAAAGAATTGGAATAGGTTGCTCAAGTTTTGCACAAGCAAAACTTGAGCAAGGTACTTGCGAAACAAATATGAATACATTTTCTCCTGTAAAAGCGTGGCGCGAGCAGATTGTCATCCCCACATACGAAATTGGAAAGCCTGAAAAGAACCCGATATTCCTTGAGAAGCGTGTTTATCAGGGAAGTAGCGGTGTTGTATATCCTTATCCCGTTGTCGAGAGTATCGCCGACGAGCCGACGCCTCACACCTACAACGCCGTGTTCATCGAGAACGAGTATATAAAAGTCATGATACTTCCCGAGCTCGGCGGTCGCGTGCAGATGGCTTACGACAAGATAAAGCAGCGCCATTTCATCTATTACAACCAAGTGATAAAGCCGGCTCTCGTAGGACTTGCTGGACCGTGGATAAGCGGCGGCATAGAGTTCAACTGGCCGCAGCACCACCGTCCCAGCACCTTCATGCCTGTTGACTGCAAGATAGAAGAGGGGGCCGACGGTAGTGTGACGGTTTGGGTGAACGAGCGCGAGCGTATGTTCCACCAGCAGGGACAGGCAGGTTTCCGTCTGCGTCCCGGTCATGCCTATCTTGAGATACAAGGCAGACTGTACAACCCCACCGAGACGCCGCAGACTTTCTTGTGGTGGGCTAATCCTGCCGTGGCTGTGAACGATGCTTATCAGTCAGTTTTCCCGCCCGATGTGAACGCCGTTTTCGACCACGGAAAGCGCGCGGTGTCATCGTTTCCTATTGCCACAGGCACATATTATAAGATGGATTACAGCGCAGGTGTCGATATTTCAAACTACAAGAACATCTTTGTGCCTACATCTTATATGGTGGCAAAGTCAAAATACAACTTCGAGGGCGGTTATGAGAACGACACCAAGGGTGGTATGCTTCATGTCGCCGACCACCACTTTGCGCCTGGCAAGAAGCAGTGGACATGGGGCAACGGCGATTTCGGCCGCGCCTGGGACCGCAACCTTACCGATGAAGACGGACCTTACATCGAACTGATGGCGGGAGTGTTCACTGAGAACCAGCCAGACTTCTCGTGGCTTATGCCGTACGAGGAAAAGAGTTTCGTGCAGTATTTCATGCCTTACCGCGACCTCGGAATAGTGAAAAATGCCACTAAGGACTTGCTCCTCAATATTATAGAAGACGGAGAAGGCAAGGCAAATCTCAAGGTTTTTGCAACGAGCGAGCAGGAAATAAGCATTAAGGTGAGTGCAAACGACGGCACTGTCGTAGCCGAATGCAGTGTTACTCTCTCGCCGGAGCGTATCTTCGACGAAACATTCGCCATTCCTTCACCGTATTCTTTCCGTGATTTGCGCGTCAGAATAACTAACAAGCACGGCAAGACACTGCTCTCATGGCAGCCGGAGAGTGATGAGCTAAAACCCATCCCCGACGCTGCGGAGGCGGCGCTAAAGCCCGAGGAGATAAAGACAACAGAGCAGCTGTTTCTCACCGGACTGCATTTAGAGCAGTACCGTCACGCCACATGGTCAGCTCTCGACTACTATGAGGAGGCGTTGCGCCGCGACCCGCTCGATGTGCGCTGCAACAATGCCATCGGTCTGTGGTACATACGCCGCGGCCGCTTTGCAAAGGCAGAACCGTTCCTCCGCACTGCTGTCAGGGTGTTGCAGAAGCGCAACCCCAACCCTTACGACGGTGAGCCGCTCTATAACCTCGGCTTATGCTTGAAGTATCTCTCCCTTGCAGCCTTTGGTGACAGAGCCGACGAACTTCTCGACGAGGCTTACGACTGGTTCTACAAGTCAACGTGGAACGCGGCGTGGCAGCAGGCAGGCTTCATGGCGTGCGCGCAGATAGCCACAATGCGCGGCGACTACGAGGAAGCGATGGAGCTTGTTGACAAATCGCTCATCTATGGCTGGCACAACCATAAGGCAAGGGCGCTGAAAGTGGCGTTATCAGGCTCTGGCTTTGGCCTTGGCTCTGACTCCCTTTCCATCAATCCGTTCAACTACGGCGTACTCTTCGAACTCGGTCGTACTGACGAGATGAGAGAACTTATGCACCGCGATGCCAACAACTTCGACGAACTCGCTCTCGACTATTGCGCGGCGGGATTATGGCAGAAAGCGTTGGCTGTTTGGCAGATGGCTGTCGGAGAGAACGCCGTAACACCGATGACGCGCTACTATATGGCGTGGGCTGAATATAAGGCTACTGGTTGTGTTCCTCGATATGATTTCACGCAATCTCCCGACTTCTGTTTCCCCAACCGTGCCGAAGCAGTGCTTGCGTTGGAAACGGCGAAGGCTCTTGCGCCCGACGACTCGCACGCTCCTTACTTCCTCGGCAATCTGTTCTACGACCGCCGTCAGTACGATTTGGCGCAGGAAAACTGGGAGCTCTCGGCGCGTCTCGACGACTCTTTCCCTACCGTCCATCGCAACCTTGCGTTGGTTTATTACAACAAGCGCGGCGATGCCGACAAGGCTGTCGCGGAGATGGAGAAGGCTTTCTCGCTCGACGAGACCGATGCGCGCGTGTTTATGGAGATGGACCAGCTGTACAAACGCCTCGAGCATCCTTATGCCACGCGTCTCGCCCTTTACGAGAAGTATCCCGAAATCGTTGCCAAGCGCGACGACTTAATCCTCGAGCATGCTACTTTGCTCAACCAGTTGGAACGCTACGAGGAGGCGAAGGAGATTATCGACAACCACATCTTCCATCCATGGGAGGGTGGCGAAGGCAAGGTGTCCGGACAATACCAGCTGTGCCGCGTGGAGATGGCGAAGAAACTTATGTCGTCCGACTGTTCAAGGGAAAGTCTGCAACACAGCATCTCCCTGCTCAACGAGTGTCTTGTGTTCCCAGCCAACCTCGGCGAGGGTAAGTTATATGGCGCGCAGGACAACGATTTCTACTATTATCTCGGCATGGCTTACACGCTGTTGGCTCGCGAAAGCACCGATGAAAACGAGAAAAACGATTGTCTCCGTCAGGCGAAAGAATGTTTCTTGTTGGGCACAAACGGTCCGACAGAGCCTGTACCGGCGATGTATTACAACGACGCCAAGCCCGAAAAGATTTACTTCGCAGCCTTATGCTACCGCCAGCTCGGCAACGAGAATATGGCACGAAGTCTTTTCAATAAACTTGTCAGCTACGGCGAGAAACATTATTTCGATGAGATAACGATGGATTATTTTGCCGTCTCTCTCCCCGACTTGCTCGTGTGGGACGGTGACCTCACCCTTCAGAATCGCCTGCACTGCGAGAAGATGATAGCTTTGGGGAGTCAGCCCCCTAACCCCCTAAAGGTGGACTCTGGCTTTGGCTCAGGCTCAGAACCAGGGTTAAAAGTTACTTCCTTTCAGTCAGTGACATCATTATCTATCTTACAGAGGAAAGTTCAAGGCCAAGGC
>JABUUE010000014.1:34442-41094 GCA_021443335.1 Bacteroidaceae bacterium | reverse complement strand
ATTAAGACTTGTTTTTGTCTATGGATTGTTATCAAACAAAGCAGCCATATTTGCACCATACATTTGTAACACATTGATAGTCAAGTTGTCTAATCTTTGATATAGGAAAGTTACGAGCGAAAGTAATTTAAACCAAAGGTTAAAGTTACGATTACTTATGAACTATTATCCCAAAAAGTTCTTTGCAAGCAAAGCGGCAGAGCCGAGCGCATTAGAACGTATATAGGGTTTATTTACTAATGAACCTTTTGGGATTATTGACGGTAACCCTGATAAGTTCTAATGATTGTACGGAAAAATATACCCTATACTCTTGCTTAGATAAAATATTAGTTGTAACTTTGCAGCCAAAATCAGAAGGACTATGCCAACGATATTCAGATTTTTCGGTTTTCGTTTCATGTTCTATTCAAATGACCATGAGCCGATTCATGTACATGTTATGAAGGATGATTGCGAAGCAAAGTTTCGTGTTGTTCCCGAAATGATAATGTAAGAATGCTATGGATTCAAGAAACATGAAATAAAGATGATAGAGTCTATCATTGAAGAGAACAGGGAGATAATTATTGAGCGTTGGAACGATTATTTTAAAGTATGGTCACACGCAAGGACATAGAAAATGTTTGGACAGACAATACGCATATCCATGTAAAGACAAAGTCTGGTCGTTCTGCGAAGTATGCCTTTGCCGATTGGTCTCGGTTGGCTAATGCCACTAATGAACAGCGTCAGGCATATACTTTGAGTTTTTTCGGAATACATTGGGAAGAGCTGGACGAAGATTTGAGTTTTGATGGGATGTTAAGTGAAGGGTAAGAAACGGCTAAGAAATTAAAAAATGTACAAAAGAACAACAATAACTGCAGCGCTGCCTTACGCTAATGGCGGCGTGCATATCGGACACTTGGCTGGCGTTTACGTGCCAGCGGATATTTATGCGAGATACCTCCGCTTGAAGAAGCAGGAGGTGGTGTTTATTGGCGGTAGCGACGAGCACGGTGTGCCTGTAACTATCCGCGCCAAGAAAGAGGGCATCACTCCGCAGGATGTTGTTGACCGCTACCACAAGATTATCAAGGATTCGTTCGAGGAGTTCGGCATCACCTTCGATATCTACAGCCGCACCACATCTGACATTCACCATAGGTTTGCTTCCGACTTCTTCCGTACGCTCTATGACAAGGGCGTGCTTGAGGAGATTACAGAGGAGCAGTTCTGTGATGAGGTTACGGGCGAGTTCCTTACCGACCGTAACATCGTAGGCACCTGTCCTCGCTGCGGTGCGGAGGGTGCTTACGGCGACCAGTGCGAGAAATGCGGCGCGACGCTTTCGCCCGACGAGCTTATCAACCCAACAAACAAGAACAATCCCGGACACGGACTCGTGAAGAAACCTACGAAGAACTGGTATCTGCCTCTCGGCAAGTATCAGCAGTGGCTTAAAGAGTGGATTCTTGACGGACATAAGGAGTGGCGCACTAATGTCTATGGCCAATGCAAGTCGTGGTTGGATATGGATTTGCAGCCGCGAGCTATGACACGCGACCTCGACTGGGGCATCCCAGTGCCAGTGGAAGGTGCTGACGGCAAGGTGCTTTATGTATGGTTTGACGCGCCCATCGGCTATATCTCAAACACAAAGGAGCTCTGCGACAAGGAGCCTGAGAAGTGGGGCTCTTGGCAGAAGTGGTGGCAGGACGAGGACACACGCCTCGTGCATTTCATCGGCAAGGACAACATCGTGTTCCACTGCATAATCTTCCCTGTGATGATGAAGGCTCACGGCGACTACATAATGCCGGAGAACGTGCCTTCAAACGAGTTCCTCAACCTTGAGAACGACAAGATTTCCACCTCACGCAACTGGGCGGTATGGCTGCACGAATATCTCGTTGACCTGCCAGGAAAGCAGGATGTGCTGCGCTATGTGCTCACAGCCAACGCTCCTGAGACAAAGGACAACAACTTCACGTGGGCTGACTTCCAGGAGAGGAACAACAGCGAGTTGGTTGCCATCTACGGAAACTTCGTGAACCGCGCGCTGCAGCTTACCAAGAAATACTGGAGCGGCGTAGTGCCTAAGTGTGGCGAAGTAACTAATCTCGACAAGCAGACCGTTGCTGAATTCAGGGAGGTAAAGACTAAGGTTGAGGCTCTGCTCGACCAGTTCAAGTTCCGCGACGCCCTGAAAGAGGCTATGAACCTTGCACGTATCGGCAACAAATATATCACGGAATGTGAGCCTTGGAAGCTCTGGAAGCAGGATGATGTTATCTTGGATAACGGCGGAATAATCTCTGGACAGAAGCGTGTGGAGACCATTCTCTATATCTGTCTGCAGCTCACTGCCAACCTTGCCATCGCCTTTGAGCCATTCCTTCCATTCTCTTCAAAGAAACTCCGCGAGATGCTTGCCATCGATTCTTTCGAATGGACACAGCTCGGCAGCATGGACATCCTCCCAGAAGGACACCAGTTGGCAGAGCCTTCACTGCTCTTCGAGAAGATTGAGGACGACGTTATAAAGGCGCAGCTTGACAAACTGGAGGCAACAAAGAAGGCTAACGAGGCGGCTGAGTTCAAGGCAAAGGAGATAAAGCCGACATGTACTTACGAGGACTTTGAGAAACTCGACATACGCGTAGGCCATATAATAAACTGCGAAAAGGTGAAGAAGGCGAACAAACTCCTTAAATTCACGCTGGACGACGGCTCGGGCGTAGAGCGCACAATAGTCTCTGGCATCGCCAAATTCTACCAGCCGGAGGAACTTATAGGCAAGGATGTGCTGTTCATAGCCAACTTCCCTCCACGCTCGTTGATGGGCATCGAGAGTCAGGGCATGATTCTTTCAGCGGAGAACTTCGACGGCAGCCTCAGCGTAACAAGCGTTCTGCGTGAGGTAAAGCCAGGAAGTCAGGTTTGCTAATAATCTCAATATGCGCCTCTCCGAATTATTCTACTTAAACAAGAACGACAGGATAGTGCTGGTATGGCTTATCGCTGTCGTTGCTTGTATAGTGGGAGTTATACTTTTGGGGAACGAGAAGCAGAATGATGAGGTGGTTGCTACGGACAGCGCACAGGAGGCGATAAAGAATAATCCTTCGAACAAAGGGAAACCTTACTATGCGTATGGAGAGCGGAAAGCCGTTCCACCACGCCTGCATCCCTTTGACCTCAACACCGCTACACCAGAGGAGATGCTGGAACTCGGCTTCAACGACAGGGAGATACGCAGTGTCTTGTCGTACCGTTCCAAGGGTGGCATATACAGAAAGGTTGAACAGCTGAGCAGGATTTCGGGCATGACAAAAGGCGAGTACGACCGTCTTGCGCCGTATTTCCGCACTAATAACGACTATCTACCTGCATCTGAATTTGTGAAAATGCCGGAAAACGATTATTACAAGCATTACGATAAGCGAGATTTCGATAAGAAAGATGGTCGTAACGCCAAGGCTGCTGACAAGAAAGGCGACGAAGCCGCAGCAACAGACAACGGCGATGAGATGGCTGCATCACTGTCCGACCATCCGCAGAAACTGAAACAAGGGGAGACAATCGACATTAACAGTTCTGACACCACTGAGTTAAAGAAGATTCCAGGCGTGGGCAGCGTATATGCGAAGATGATAGTGAAATACAGGGAGAAGCTCGGCGGCTTCTATTCCGTGGAGCAACTCAACGACTTGCAAGCCTTGCCTTCCGATATACAGACATATTTGCATCTTACCCCGACACCTCTGCGGAAGATGAAGGTCAACGCCCTTTCCATAAACAAACTCATCAATCATCCGTACATAAACTTCTATCAGGCGCGCGATATTGTTGACCATATACGAAAGAACGGTCCGCTGAAATCTATCCACGAACTGCAACTAAGCAAGAATTTCAGCGAGAAAGACATTCTGCGCATAGAACCTTATCTGGAATATTAGCCCCGGCCCCCTAACCCCCTAAAGGGGGATTTGACTTTGGCCTTGGCTCTGGCTCTGAACCACCCCCCCAACCCCCTAACCCCAAAACCATAAGAAGTATGGCAAAAAAGAGCGGCGAACTGACGCCGATGATGAAGCAATTCTTTGACCTCAAGGAGAAACATCCTGACGCACTGTTGCTGTTTCGTTGTGGCGACTTCTACGAGACCTACCACGACGATGCGGAAGAGGCTGCGCGCATCCTCGGCATCACCCTCACTCACCGCTCAAGCGTTGGCTCGCAGCAAGGCACGGCAATGGCGGGATTTCCGTATCACGCCCTCGACACCTACCTGCCGAAGCTTATCCGTGCCGGCAAGCGTGTGGCGATATGCGACCAATTGGAAGACCCGAAACTTGCAAAGAAACTCGTGAAGCGAGGCATCACGGAGTTAGTAACACCGGGCGTAACAACCAACGACAATGTGCTTTCCTTCAAGGAGAACAACTTCGTCTGCAGCGTTGTACTGCCTGCTGTGGGCAGTCAGGGCATAGCTTTCCTCGACCTATCAACGGGCGAGTTCTTCTGTGGCGAGGGCGACCGCGACTATATCGACAAACTTCTCGTGAAGTTCCAACCGAAGGAGATAATCTTTGAGCAGGGACAGCGACATCTGTTCGAGGAACTTTACGGCAACAAATACTACACTTACGAGACTGCCGACTGGTATTTTACGGAGCAGACCTGCTACGAGAAACTGTTGCGCCATTTCAATGTCAAGTCGTTGAAGGGTTTCGGCATCGACAAACAGCCAAAGGCTTATACTGCTGCCGGCGCAATACTGCAATATCTTGAGCAGACGCAGCACGTTAACAACCAGCATATCATCTCTATCTCGCGCATCGACGAGAACAGATCTGTGCGTCTCGACAAGTTCACCATCCGCTCGCTCGAGCTTCTTGGCTCTATGCAAGACGATGGCAAATCGCTACTCGATGTTATAGACAAGACGATATCACCAATGGGAGCGCGACTGCTTCGCCGATGGATAGTGTTCCCGCTGATGAGCAAAGAGCATATAAACGAGCGTCTGGACATAGTGGAATACTTCTTCCGACAGCCAGAATATCGCCAACTGCTCTCAGAGCAGCTGCATCGTCTCGGAGATATGGAGCGCATTGTCAGCAAGGTTGCCACGCAGAGAGTGGGACCGCGCGATATGGTTTCGCTGAAGATAGCGTTGCAGGCGGTGAAGGTTATAAAGACGGCGTGCGAATATTCGGAGAACACCATGCTGCAAACGGCAGGCGCAAAACTCGATGCCTGCGAACAGTTGATGGAGAGCATACAGCAGAAACTTACCGACGCTCCTCCACTACAGACAGCCAAGGGCGACTTCATCCGCCAGGGTGTTGATGCGGAACTTGACGAACTGCGACGCATAGCCTACAGCGGAAAGGACTATCTGCTGCAATTACAGCAGCGCGAGATAGACGCCACGGGCATAAATAGTCTGAAGATTGGCTTCAACAATGTCTTCGGATATTATCTTGAGGTGCGAAACACTTTCAAAGACCAGGTGCCCGAAACATGGATACGCAAGCAGACACTTGTGCAGGCGGAGCGTTATATCACGCAGGAGCTGAAGGAGTATGAGGAGAAGATAATGGGTGCGGAGGACAGGATTGCCGCAATAGAAAACCGTATCTTCGCCGAACTCGTGCAGGAGGCGCAGCAGTTTATGGGCAAGATTCAGGTGGATGCCTCACTGCTTGCGCAGCTCGACTGCCTGCATTCGTTTGCGGAGGTGTCAGAGGAAAACCGCTATGTGCGCCCTATCATTGCCGACGATGATGTGCTCGACATAAAGAACGGACGTCATCCTGTCATAGAGAAAGAACTGCCCGTTGGCGAGAGATATATCCCGAACAGTGTTTATCTTGATACCGAAAAGCAGCAGATAATAATAATCACCGGTCCTAACATGGCTGGTAAGTCGGCGCTGCTGCGTCAGACAGCACTGATAACACTGCTCGCCCAGATAGGGTGTTTCGTGCCTTGCGAGGCGGCACACATAGGTGTTGTTGACAAGATTTTCACCCGCGTGGGCGCTTCCGACAATATCTCCGTCGGCGAATCTACATTCATGGTTGAGATGACCGAAGCGGCGAATATCCTGAACAACGTGACAAACCGCTCGCTCGTTCTTTTCGATGAATTGGGACGAGGCACTTCCACCTACGACGGTATTTCGATAGCGTGGAGCATTGTGGAGTTTCTTCATGAACAGAAGAACCGCAACGCGCGTACTCTCTTTGCCACCCACTACCATGAGCTCAACGAGATGGAGTCGCTCTATAAGCGCATAAAGAACTATAATGTGTCGGTGAAGGAACTGGACAACAAGGTTATCTTCCTGCGCCGTTTGGAGCGCGGAGGCTCGGAACACAGCTTCGGTATCCATGTGGCGCAGATGGCGGGAATGCCGAAGAGCGTCGTTAAGCGTGCCGACAATGTGCTGAAACAGTTGGAAAGCGACAAGAAGAGTGTGTCGCCCGAAACAAAGAGACTCGCCAACACTAACGCCATGCAGATGAGCTTCTTCCAACTTGACGACCCTGTACTATCGCAAGTGCGCGACGAGATACTGAATCTCGACATAAACAACCTCTCTCCTCTTGAAGCCTTGAACAAGCTGAACGACATAAAGAAGATTGTCAGGGGGAAG
>JABUUE010000014.1:0-25665 GCA_021443335.1 Bacteroidaceae bacterium | reverse complement strand
TAAGATGCCAATAAAAAACTCAAAATGACCAAGCCAGATATAAACTCATTAAATTAAAAATGTGGGAACTAATTTATAGAACCCACCATAAATGTTAAATTATAGAAAAGAGATAAAATGCGCTCTATTCCAATAGTAACCCGTAATCTTCTAATCATCAATGTTGTTGCTTTTTTGGCTGCAAAATTGTTCGCTGGCTTGGATGTTACCAACTACATGTTCGGCCTTCATTATATAGAAGATCCAAGCTTCCATTTGTTCCAACTTGTAACATATATGTTCATGCACGGCAGTTGGGAGCATATATTCTTTAATATGTTCGCGCTATGGATGTTCGGATGTGTTGTCGAGAAGGCTTGGGGCACCAGACGTTTCCTGGTTTATTACCTTGTATGCGGTGTCGGTGCCGGACTTATTCAGGAGGTTGCACAGTTTGTTGCATGGAATTACGCGCAGTCTTCGCCGGGACTTACCGTCGGCGCGTCGGGTGCTATATACGCTATTTTGCTCGCTTTTGGTATGACATGGCCCGAGAACAAGATATTTATTTTCCCTCTCCCGATACCTATCAAGGCAAAGTGGTTTGTGTGCATCTATGCCGCAATAGAACTGTTCTTAGCCCTCAACACCACGAATGATGGCGTTGCTCATGTGGCTCACCTCGGTGGAATGATTTTCGGCTTCCTGCTTATTCGCCATTGGCAGAATGGCGGGCAGCTCGGAATGAACTTTGACGTGTCGGGATTGTTTAAGAATCGGACGCGGAAAGACCGCAATCAAGCTCATGATGAGCGCAATAAAGATTGGAGATACAACGAGGAAAAGTTTTCGCGCGAGGAGATTATCGACAGGATTTTAGACAAGGTGCGCCGCAATGGCTATGACAGTCTGACAGATGAAGAAAAAAGAACACTGTTTGAGAAATAGTATATTCAGCAGGTTATTGCTGTGGCCGCTGCTATTTATTAATGTCATTGCGAGTGCCGGATTTCTTGTTACGGGATATAGCTATGTGCTTAATCCCGCGAGTTTTTCTGTGCTTGCCTGCTCGGGGCTTGCTTTTCCGATATTCGCCATTATTGTTTTTGCCTTCTTGTTCTTGTGGCTGATGGTAAGGAAACGCTATGCCTTGCTGCCTCTCGCGACGCTTGTTGTGGGCTATGCGCCAATGCGCAAATACTCTCCGATAAACTTTCCGCACGACGAGCCGTCGTCATGTCTTCGCATAATATCATATAATGTACACGCCTTTTTCTCTCCGTTGGAGGAAGGCGGCGAGAACATGGAGGCGGAACAGCTTGACTTCTTGAGACATTCCGGCGCCGACATCCTCTGCCTTCAGGAGGCTTATCTCAGTGATGCCTTGCGCGACAGTCTGCGAAGCGTCTTCCCTTATATGGAGAACCTTTCCAAGGAAAGCAATTCCGTAGCCTGCGTGAGCAAGTACCCGATACTGAAGGTCGAGCCTATAAAATATAACTCAAAGGGCAATTGCAGTGCCTGTTTTTATGTGAAATACAAGAACGATACGCTCCGGGTTATTAACAACCACCTTGAAACCACGGCAATAGACCCTGACGACAAGGCGGAGTTCCGCACAATGATTAAAGGCTCGCTCAAGGACAATGTCAAGATGGAAGGCACGAAACGCATAATGCAAACGTTGGCACAATCAATGGTGAAACGCTCTCCGCAGGCTGAGGCTGTGGCGAAATTTGTGGGAAAAGATGCGAGAAACACTATCGTTGTGGGTGACTTCAACGACACTCCCATATCATACAGCCACCATGTCGTTGACGAGGTCTTGACCGACTGCTATGCCGAACGTGGCATGCTGATGGGATTCTCTTACGAGCAGAACGGCATGCACGTCAGGATAGACCATGCTTTTTGCTCTTCCGACTTCGAGGTGGCGAAATGTTATGTGGATAAAAGCGTGAGGTTTTCCGACCATTATCCTTTGCGCTTAAGTCTGTTTCGTCCATAGTTGCAAGAACTGTTGAGCCCTGACCTCAAATCGTCTTTTGATGAAAGTTTTGCGCGAAAAGGATGCGTAAAATAGGCGAAAAAGGTCGAGAAAACACAATTATTATAGAGTTACATTAATCAAGGATGCGAATTTTCCTTGATTTTTTTCGTATTTCTCAAAATAATTGTACTTTTGCACGCTTTATGTTTGTAAATTAAATCAAAAACTATAAATAAAAATGCAAAACAAAGGATTAGTAAATGTAGTGGCTTTGATGCTTACACTTGTTTGCGTCTTTTATCTTTCATTCTCATTCGCTACCAGCTATTATGATAGCGAGGCTGCGAAGATAGAGGACCCAATTGCACAGCAGAACTACAAAGACTCGGTAAACTATCTTGGAGTTTACTCTTATCGCGACTGTTTGGAAACCCAGATTGGTCTTGGTCTTGACCTGAAGGGTGGTATGAACGTCATTCTTGAAATCTCTGTACCTGACGTGGTAGAGACACTTGCTGACCACAAGACAGATGCAGACTTCGTTAAGTCCATGAAAGAGGCTAAGGCTGAGGAGGAGACAAGCCAGTCAGACTTCGTTTCTCTCTTCGTAGAAGCTTTCAAGAAGAACGCTCCTAACCGCAAACTTGCTGAGATTTTCGCAACACAGCAGCTTAAAGGAAAGGTATCAACTCAAAGCTCTGACGCAGAAGTGGAGAAGGTTATCCGCGAGTCTGTTCAGGAGGCTATTGACAACTCATACAATGTTGTTCGCCAGCGTATCGACAAGTTCGGCGTTGTTCAGCCAAACATCCAGAAGCTTGAAGGACAAGCTGGACGTATCATGGTTGAAATGCCGGGTGTACGCGAGCCAGAGCGTGTTCGTAAGCTCCTTCAGGGTTCTGCAAACCTCGAGTTCTGGGAGACTTACAACTCCGATGAGGCTATCCCATATCTTAACCAGTTGGCTTCTCGTTGGGAGAGCAGTGGCGGTGCTGTAGATACAACAGCAACTCAGGAGGCTCAACCAGACTCTGCCGCTGTTGTCGCTAAGGAAGAGGCAAAGGCTGATTCCGCAAAGAGTCTTTCTGCAAAGCTTTCTACTGGCAAGGGCAAGAAGTCTGAAACTATTCAGGACGCTGCTCTTGAGGAGGCAAAGAAGAAGAATCCGCTCATCGCACTCAACATGATGCCTGGCGGTCTTTCTGTTGTAGGTCTTGCGAGCGCGCGCGATACCGCTATTATAAATAAGGTTATCTATTCAGAGCTTGCAAAGCAGGTGCTTCCTTCTGACATGAAACTGCTCTGGAGTGCTAAGCCATCAGACTATACAACAAGCTCTAACATCTTCGAGCTCCACGCTCTTCGCATAACACAGGCTAACGGCCGTGCTCCGCTGGAGGGTGATGTGGTAACTAATGCTGAGGACAAGTTCGACCAGATGACCAACAAGCCTACAGTGTCTATGACAATGAACTCTGACGGTGCTCGTCGTTGGGCTGCCCTTACAAAGGCTAACATCGGCAAGGCTATCGCCATCGTTCTTGACGACGCTGTTTATTCTGCACCACGCGTTAACGGCGAAATCCCTGGCGGTCAGTCTGAAATCTCTGGTAACTTCACTATCCAGGATACAAAAGACCTCTCAAACACTCTGAAGTCTGGTCGTATGCCTGCTCCTGCCCGCATCGTTCAGGAGGAAGTTGTAGGTCCTACTCTCGGTGTTCAGTCTATCCAGCAGGGTATCATTTCGTTCATCGTTGCCTTCATCGTGCTGATGTGCTTCATGGTTCTCATCTATGGTTTCACACCAGGTATGCTTGCTAACGGCGCTCTTCTCATCAACTTGTTCTTCACTCTCGGTATCTTGACCTCGTTCCAGGCTGCCCTTACAATGCCTGGTATCGCCGGTATCGTGCTTACCCTTGGTATGGCGGTCGATGCTAACGTGCTTATCTACGAGCGTATCAAGGAGGAACTCAAGGGCGGAAAGAATGTTAAGACAGCCGTTCAGCTCGGTTATCAGAACGCTTTCTCTGCAATCTTCGACTCTAACGTAACATCTATCCTCACAGGTCTTATCCTCTTCTTCATCGGTACAGGTCCTGTTAAGGGCTTCGCTTGGACATACATGATTGGTATCGCTTGCTCATTCTTTACTGCGGTTTACCTCACTCGTTACGTTTACGAGAGCCGTCTGTCAAAGGACAAGTGGCTTAACCTTACCTTCGTAACAGGCTTCTCTAAGAACCTTATGCAGGGCACTAAGTTCCGCTTCATGGGCATCTACAAGAAGACATTCACTGTTGTTGGCCTTGCGGTGCTCGCTTTCGTAATCTGCTTGAGCACAAAGGGACTTTCTACAAGTATTGACTTCACCGGTGGTCGCAACTATGTCATCGCCTTCGAGAACCCTGTTGAGCCAGAGGAAATCCGTTCAGAGCTTTCTATGGCATTCCCTGGAGCTTCTACAAGCGCGCTCGCTCTTGGTACAGACCACAAGACTATCCGTATCTCTACTAACTATAAGATAGAGTCTAACTCTCCAACTATTGACGACGAGTGCGAGAACATTCTCTACAAGACATTGTCAAAGACTGGCCACCTCACTCAGAAGAGCCTTGAGGCATTCAAGAACCCGGATATCCGCGAGGGTGGTTCTATCATCAGTTCTACAAAGGTTGGTCCTTCTATCGCTAAGGACATCACTTACAAGGCATTCATCTCTGTACTTGTTGCCCTCATCGCTATCTTCCTCTACATCATGCTTCGTTTCCGTAATGTCGCATTCTCTGTAGGTTCTGTTGTAGCGTTGGCAATCGATGCTCTCGTGGTTATCGGTATGTACTCATTGCTTTGGGGCTTGGTACCATTCTCATTGGAGATTGACCAGGTATTTATCGGTGCTATCCTTACGGTTATCGGTTACTCTATCAACGACAAGGTGGTTGTGTTCGACCGTATCCGTGAGAACCTCAAGCTCTATCCAAAGCGCGACCTTCAGGTGAACTTCAACAACTCTCTGAACGAGACTCTCGCTCGTACCATCAACACTTCTCTCTCTACATTGCTCGTGCTCCTTTGCATCTTCATCCTCGGTGGTGACAGCATCCGTAGCTTCTCATTCGCAATGATTCTCGGTGTTGTATTCGGTACATTGTCTTCAATCTTCGTTTCTGCCCCTGTTGCTTACCTTACACTCGGTCGTAAGATTAAGGATGCTGGCTTCAACGAAGAGCAGGAGAAGTAATTAATCAGGAAGTTCAAGGAGTTGCAACTCCTTGAACTCCTTACAAAATAGGCTGGCATTCTGTGCCAGCCTTTTTCGATTATGAAAACGACGATAACATTTTCCGTGATAACCGTCACTTATAATGCCGAAAGGTGCCTGCGCCGTACACTCGATAGCGTAAGGGCGCAGCGGTATCACGACATAGAACATCTTATCATAGATGGTGCATCGAAAGATTCCACGCTTGCGATGGCACACGATTATGCCGCGAAATCAAAGCATAAGGTTGTTGTGATGTCAGAGCCCGACCGTGGCATATACGATGCAATGAACAAGGGCTTGAGGAATGCCACGGGTGACTATATTATATATATGAACGCGGGAGACAGCTTTCCGAAGTCTGACACATTGGAACACATAAGCCGCTGCATAAGCGATTCTTGCCAGCAGACAGGTAGCGGGGAACTGCCTGCCGTGATGTATGGCGACACCGATTGGACTGACGACTGCGGAATAGTTATTGGGCACCGTAACCACAAGGCTCCCAAGCGCCTGACATGGAAGTCCTTTAAGCAGGGAATGCTCGTATGCCATCAGGCTTTTTATGCGAGAATGGATATTGCAAGGAATATCATGTACGATTTGCAGTACCGACATTCAGCCGATGTTGATTGGTGCATCCGTGTTATGAAGGAAGCAGAACGCAGACAGTTGCCAATGGTTAATGTGCAAGAAGTGGTGGCTCAATATCAGCGCGAAGGGCAGACAACGGCAAACCACAAAGCCTCTCTCTTAGAGCGCTTCCATATTATGCGCAAGCATTACGGATTGCTAACCACGGTGATGATGCACGCGTGGTTTGTGATTAGGAGGGTGACTGGGTAACTCAGATAACCCGATATCCCAGTATCCCGGTATTACTTATTATAATCCCTGTTGTTTATGTATGTCTCCAGCAGCCGGGTGATGCCCTCCTCGTTATGCGGCGTAACGTCGAAGTCGGCGATGCCGGCAGGTATTAGGCAGCTGTTGCCCTTTGTCAGGGTTATCTGCTTTATGCACGGCTCCGCCTTTTTGTCAAACTTCTCCCACGAGCGGATGGTTATTGTGCAGGTTCCTTCCAAGCACATATAAGAAACGAAGGAGTCGTATTTGTACAGTTTGCGGTGGAAGGCACGGTTGGTTTCGAGGAGTATGATAGAAAAATATTCACACTCGCAGATACATACAGGCTTGTTAAGGCGGCGCTCGTAATACTCCCGATAGTCGGAATAAACCCTGTAGTCGATGGCTTTTGCTGCCAGTTCCGTATGCAGTTGGCGCGGCTGTCCGTCAAGATCAGGGCGGTTATAGTCGAATATGCGATAGGTAACGTCGCTGCTCTGCTGTATCTCCGCCACCATTATGCCGCCGCAGATGGCGTGTATGCGCCCGGCGGGAATGAAGAAAGTGTCGCCAGCCTTCACCTCATGCGCCTGCAACACCTCGCAGATACTTCCATCTTCCACACGCTTCTGGTATTCGTAAGCGGAGATTTGCGTCTTAAGTCCTGAGTAAATTTTTGCGCCGGGTTCGGCATCCATTATATACCACATCTCCGTCTTGCCGTAGGAGTTGTGGTATTCTTTTGCCATATTGTTGTCGGGGTGCACCTGTATAGACAGGTCTTTGGCGGCATCAATGAACTTTATGAGCAGTGGGAACTGCGCCCCATACATCTTGTACACCTGGTTGCCGAGAAACAGTTCGCGGTAGTCGTTTATAAGTTCGTCTATCGTTTGGCCCTTGAATATGCCGTTGGATATCACCGACACGCTGCCGGGCACTGCGCTGCACTCCCAACTTTCGCCCACAGGCTCGCTGTCCGCCTCCAACCCTTTCAGCGGTTTTATGCGGTTGCCGCCCCACACTGTTGTGTGGAAATTGTTCTCAAAAAGCAGAGGATATAGTGTCGGCATTGATTTCATGGCTGCAAAGTTACGATTAAACTGAGATAATGCAAAATATAACGTGATTTATTTTGTATTTCACTCTCTTAATCGTAACTTTGCAGCGCAAACAAAAAATCAGACCATGAAGAAAACCTGTTTCCTATTTTTCCTTTTGATGTGTTCGTTGGTTTCAGTAGCCCAAAACCCTTATATGCCTCTGTGGGAGTTCATTCCCGACGGCGAACCGTATGTTTTTGAAGACCCTGACTGCCCGGGAAAGTACCGCGTGTATGTCTATGGCTCTCACGACAATCTGCGTTGGATGTACTGCGGCCGCGACCAAGTGGTGTGGTCTGCGCCTGTTGATAATCTTCAGGATTGGCGTTACGACGGCCTTATCTTCAAGGTTAATGAGTCGCCGACATATCAGAAGCTCAATGCCGATGGCACAGACGATGTGCTTTTCGCGCCCGATGTGACGGTGAAGACCGATGCCAACGGCAAGAAGACCTACTACCTGTTCCCCAACAACCAGGGTGGCGGCAGAACAACGATGATTGCCAAGAGCGACCGTCCCGACGGTCCTTTCGAAGTGTGCAACTGGAGCAAGGAACGCCCCACGGAGACTTACGGCTGTCTCGGCTTCGACCCGGCGGTGTTCGTAGATGATGACGGCAAGGTTTACGGCTATTGGGGCTTCGGAATGTCCAACGGTGCGGAACTCGATCCTGAGACGATGTGCAGCGTGAAGCCTGGCACAAAGGTCGTGGAGAATATGATTTCCGGCTATAAGCAGGAGGGAATATTCCGCTTCTTCGAGGCATCGTCCATCCGCAAGATAGAGGATAAGTATGTTTATATCTACAGTCGCACCACCTTCCCTGGTGAGTTCGGTCTTGACAATCCGAGCAACTACACCCTCGCTTACGCTTACAGCGACAATCCTCTCGGCCCTTGGACTTACGGCGGCACGATAATTGACGCTCGTGCTCGCGAGAAGGATGAGCAGGGAAATATCATTGCGTCGGCAATGCCTGGAGGAAACACCCACGGGAGTATCTGCAAGATTGGCGAGCAGTGGTACGTGTTCTATCACAGGCAGATAGGACTTGACTGCTATGCGCGTCAGGCGATGGTTGCGCCGATAACCGTCAAGGTGGAGAAAGGAAAAGGGGGAAAGGTTACGATATCAGAGGGCGAGTACAACTCTGAGGGTTTTGCGCTCGACGGACTTGACCCAACGGTACGGCAGTCGGCAGGTCTTGCTTGCTGGACGACAGGACCAGAGAAGACTCGCGAGGTTTATCCTAAGTATGTCTATTCCGGCTCATATATAAAGCCTGTATATTATTCCTACAACAGTTACCAGGCGCCTTACAACAAGAAAGTGCCTTTCGCACCTGTGGTAAACAATACGGCAGGCTCCATCGTTGGCTATAAATACCTTAATCTCGACAAGCTCTACCCACAGACAGTAGAGAAAACTAAGGGCAAAAAAGCGAAGACTGTGGCAGCTCCGACAAATATCACCATGCAGCTGCGCCTGAAACCAGAGGGCGTGAACGGCACTATCCGTCTGATGTTAGGCAGTCCGTGGACAAGCAAGGGCGGCGTAGAGATAGGCACATTCTCGCTTAACCCATCAATGCCACAGACCATGACCGAACTTACAACAGCTGTTGACCTGAAGGGTAAGAAGGGCAAGCAGGCGCTCTATCTGGTGTTCGAATCGGCACAAAAGGGCCAGTCTATCTGCGAACTTTATGACTTCGTTTTCCTTAGTGGAAGGTAAGCGGAAAATGTTTCACAGCGAAAGACTCAATTTTCCTAAGACACACAAATAAAGTTCCGTAGAAACTCACATCGAGTATCATAGAAACTCACATCGAGTATCATAGGAACAAGCATCGAGTATCATAGGAACTCACATCGAGTATCATAGAAACTCACATCGAGTATCATAGGAACAAGCATCGAGTGTCATAGAAACTCGATTGTCATTCCATAGCTCAATAATTGAACGATGGTTTAGATTTTATTATTGTTTGGTAGCGGAAAAACAAGTTTTTGACCGTTATTTAATATCTGTTTTAAGCGTTTTGCGGGTTATTTTCACTGCAAAACGCTTAATTTTTTTGTTTTTTCTTCAAAAAGTGTCAGATTTTTGTTAACTTTGCCCCGAAATGGGGATATGTGTCTCATGAGATAACCTATTACCTACTCTTTATAAAAACCATTTTGATTACTTGCCTATGTTCTCAAAGGAAACCTACACAAACCGCAGAAATGTGCTCAAAGGACTTGTTAATGATGGTGTGTTACTGCTTCTGAGCGGTAATGAGTGCCCTAACAATTATCCTGCCAACGGATATTATCCTTTCCGTCCAGACTCAACATTCCTCTACTATTTCGGCATTATCCGCGATGGTCTTGCCGCTGTTATCGATGTGGAAAGTGGCGAGGTGGCACTTTACGGCGACGACGTTGATGTTGCCGACATCGTGTGGACAGGACCTGTAGAGTGCTTGGCTTCGCAGGCTGAGAAGGTCGGCGTAAGCAAGACAGGCACCTTCCAGCAGTTTCTTGACTATGTGAAGGAGGCGCAGGCAAAAGGTCGCAAGATTCATTTCCTGCCACAGCACCGTCATCAGGAGAAGATTCTCCTTCAAGACCTGCTCGGCATCCACCATACAAAGCAGACAGAGGCGGCAAGCGTAGAGTTCATCAAGGCTGTCGTGAAGATGCGCGCTATAAAAGAGGAGCAGGAAATTGCCGAGATAGAAAAGGCTTGCGACATAGGTTATCAGATGCACACCGCAGCGATGAAGGCCACACGCCCGGGCGTAACTGAGAAATATATCAGTGGTATTGTCTACGGCGAGGCGATGAAAAACGGCTGGCAGGTGTCGTTCCCGGTCATACTCTCACAGCACGGCGAGATTATGCATGGCGGACCGAAGTTCGAGCCTATACAGGACGGTCGCCTTGTGCTTTGCGATGCGGGCGCGGAGAACGAGATGTTCTACTGCTCAGACCATACCCGCACATTCCCTGCCAACGGCAAGTTCTCGCAGAAACAGCGTGAGATATACACTGTTGTGGAGCAGTGTCACGACTATGTCATTGATGTGGCAAAGGCAGGAATCAAATGGCGTGATGTGCATATCGAGGTGTGCCGCCGAATGACAGAGGGTTTGAAGGCTATCGGTCTGATGAAGGGCAACACCGACGATGCCGTGGCTTGCGGCGCTCACGCTATGTTCATGCCTCACGGGTTAGGACACATGATGGGCATGGATGTTCACGACATGGAAGGTCTCGGCCAGCGCTATGTGGGCTTCAAGGACACAGAGACACCTTCCGACCAGTTCGGTCTGTGCTATCTGCGCTGCTCACGCGAGGTAGAGGAAGGATTTGTCATGACCGACGAGCCGGGCATATACTTTATCCCTGCGCTTATTGACGACTGGAAATCACAGCATAAGTTCGAGGACTTCATCAACTATGACCTCCTCGAAACCTACCGCGACTTCGGTGGCATCCGCATAGAGGACGATATCCTCATCCTGAAAGATGGCTGCCGCTTCCTTGGAAAGAACCGCATCCCTTATCATCCAAATGATGTTGAGGAGTTTATGAAAACTAAATAAGAACAACTATACCAATGAAGAAATTACTGACTATTGCTCTTTGTGCAGCCCTTTCACTCAATGTGATGGCAGCTAAGCCAAAGAAGGAGAAGGTTAATCCTAACTCTCCAGTATTCACTACCATTAAGGAGTTGCCTATCACCTCCATCAAGAACCAGAACCGTTCAGGCACGTGCTGGGCATATTCAACACTCAGCTTCTTCGAGAGCGAGATACTCAAGAAGAGCGGCAAGACATACAACCTCTGCGAGATGTTCGTATGCAGCAAGGACTATATGGATCGCGCGATAGTAAAGGTTCGCATGCACGGCGACGCGCAGTTCTCACAGGGTGGTGCTGCCGAGGATGTACTTTCAACAATGAAGCTTTATGGTATTTGTCCTGAAGAGGCAATGCCACTGCCTGGAACTCCACAGGGCGACTCCCTCGCCAACTTCAACGAGTTCTTCAACGCTATGGAACCGTATGTTGACGCTGTAGCAAAGTCAACAGCAAAGAAGATTTCCAACCAGTGGAAGTCTGGCTTGCAGGGCATTCTTGACGCTTACCTCGGCAAAGTGCCTGAGAAGTTCACTTACGAAGGCAAGGAATATACTCCAAAGTCTTTCTGCCAGAGCCTCGGTCTCGACCTTAACGACTATGTGTCAATCACTTCCTATACTCACCATCCTTTCTACACTGCGTTCCCTGTAGAGGTTCAGGACAACTGGCGTCAGGGCATGAGCTATAATGTGCCTATCGACGAGATGATGCAGATTATAGACAACGCTATCGAGAACGGTTATACCGTAGCTTGGGGTGGCGACGTGTCTGAGGAAGGTTTCACACGCAATGGTCTTGCCCTCGCTTACGACGATAATGGTGTGCGCGACCTCGCTGGTAGCGACCAGGCTCGCTGGCTGAAGATGACTGCCGCTGCTAAGAAGAACGTCATCGACTCCCTCGGCGTTGCTGCACCTGAGATTGTTCCTACACAGGAGATGCGCCAGGAGCGTTTCGACAACTGGCAGCTCACCGACGACCACGGCATGCATATCTATGGTGTTGCCAAGGACCAGTTCGGCAAAGAGTATTACATGGTTAAGAACTCTTGGGGCGAGACCGGCAAATACAATGGTATCTGGTATATGAGCAAGACTTTCATCAAGCTCAACACTATGGACTTCATGATTAACAAGAACGCCATTCCTGCGGAAATCCGCAAGAAGTTGGGAATTTAATCTTTAAAGAAGTTCAAGAAGTTACAAGGAGTTCAAGACAATAGTCTTGTTAAGTATAAGTACTTGGTGCTTTATAATAAGTAATGTCTTGAACTCCTTGAACTCCCTGAACTCCCTGAACTCCTTATAATATAATAAAATAAAAAAGCATTGCATTACTCCTGGACATACGATGTTCCCACCCCTGAGCGATTGGAGGCTGTGGAAGAGTTGGCGCAGAAACTGAACATTGCGCCGCTACTTGCCGATATCCTCGTGAAGCGTGGGGTGACAACAGAGTCCGCCGCAAAGCGATTCTTCAAGCCGCAACTCAACGACCTCTACAATCCGTTCCTTATGAAGGATATGGACCTTGCCGTTGACAGGCTGAACGACGCTATGGGGCGTAAGGAGCGCATATTGGTTTATGGCGACTATGATGTTGACGGCGTAACGGCAGTTACACTTGTCTATAAGTTCCTTAACCAGTATTATTCAAACATAGACTACTACATTCCCGACCGCTATGACGAGGGTTACGGCATCAGCAAGCGAGGCTTGGAATATGCTGAGCAGACTGGCGTGTCGCTCGTCATAGTGCTCGACTCGGGAATAAAGGCTTTCGAGCAGATAGACCATGCCAAGCGGTTGGGCATAGACTTCATCATCTGCGACCATCACGAGCCCGACGAGAACCGTCTGCCAAACGCGGTGGCTATACTGAACCCCAAGCGCCAGGACTGCCCTTATCCTTTCAAGGAACTGTGCGGCTGTGGCGTAGGCTTCAAGTTCATGCAGGCGTTTGCCAAGAACAATATGATACCGTTCTCAAAGCTCATCCCGCTACTCGACCTTTGCGCCATGAGCATAGCCTCTGACCTTGTGGCTGTTACCGACGAGAACCGCATCCTCGCATACCACGGTCTGAAGCAGCTGAACAAGAATCCTAACATCGGTCTGAGGGCTATCATTGACATTTGTGGACTGACGGGCAGAGAACTCACTATGAGTGACATCATTTTCCGCATCGGTCCACGTATCAACGCCAGCGGACGTATGGAGAACGGTCGCGAGAGTGTTGACCTGCTTGTGGAAAAAGACTTCAACCTTGCACTCGAGATGGCGAAGAACATCAACGAGTATAACGAGCAGCGAAAGGATATCGACAAGCAGATGACCGAGGAGGCCAATATTATCCTTGAGCTCCTCGACGAGCAGAAGGAGCAACATTCGAGCATCTTCCTCTACGACTCCGACTGGAAGAAGGGCGTGATAGGTATTGTGGCATCGCGTGTTACGGAGATGTATTACAAGCCAACCATTGTGCTCACGCGCGATGGCGATTATGCCGTTGGCTCGGCGCGCAGTGTTACGGGCTTCGATATCTATGCGGCGGTGAAGAGCTGTCGTGACCTGTTCGTAAACTTCGGCGGTCACACTTATGCTGCTGGCGTTACCCTGAAATGGGAGGACCTGCCAGAGTTTGAACGCCGCTTCCAGAAATATGTTGACGAGCATATCGATATGTCGCAGATGGAGCCTACGCTCGTCATCGACGGAGAGCTGAGTTTCCGCGACATAAGCAAGAAACTGCACAACGACCTTAAGAAGTTTGCCCCCTTCGGACCGCAGAACCCGAAGCCTATATTCTGCACGCGCAACGTGATGGACTATGGCACAAGCCGTGTGGTAGGTCGCAATCAGGAGCATATCAAGTTAGAACTTGTTGACTCAAAGTCAGCTTATGTCATGAACGGCATAGCCTTCGGACAGAGTCAGGCGGCAAAATACATTAAGTCGCGCCGCTCTTTCGACATTGTTTATACAATCGAAGACAACCTTTACAAGCATACACCGCAGCTTCAGATAGAAGATATTAAGGAGATTAATGATTGAACTCCTTGAACTCCTAATTCAAATAGAATAAATGACTCTATACCCAAAACTCATAACCGACGCTCTCGCAACAGTTATATATGCTGGCACAAAAAAGAATCTTGTGGAGAGCGAGATGGTAGCAGACAACCTTCATATCGACGGTATGAAGGTTGAGTTTTCTTTGATATTCCCGAAAGAGACAGACCCTTTCCTTAAATCCACGGTCAAGGCTGCAGAAGCTGCCATACATTACCATGTAAGCAAAGATGTGGAAGTGACCATCAATGTGGAGACAAAGCAGAAGCCGCGTCCAGAGGTGGAGAAGCTGTTGCCAAAGGTGAAGAACATCGTTGCCGTCAGCTCCGGCAAGGGTGGAGTTGGGAAGAGTACCGTCTCCGCCAATCTCGCCATTGCCCTCGCGCGCCTTGGATATAGCGTGGGACTACTCGATGCAGACATCTTCGGCCCTTCAATGCCAAAGATGTTCAATGTGGAGGAGGCGCGCCCATACGCTGTTGATGTTGACGGTCGCCAGCTCATCGAGCCTATTCTGCAGTATGGCGTGAAGCTGCTGTCCATCGGTTTCTTCGTAAATCCGGAGACAGCGACACTGTGGCGTGGTGGTATGGCATCCAATGCCTTGAAGCAACTGATAGCAGACGCTAACTGGGACGAGTTAGACTACCTTATCTTGGACACCCCTCCAGGCACATCCGACATCCACCTTACTCTCCTCCAGACACTGCCGATAACAGGCGCAGTCATCGTTTCCACACCGCAACAGGTGGCTCTCGCCGATGCGCGCAAGGGCATAGATATGTATCGAAACGACAAGGTCAATGTGCCTATTCTCGGACTTGTGGAGAATATGGCATGGTTCACGCCTGCCGAACTGCCGCAGAACAAGTACTTTATCTTTGGCGAAGGTGGCTGCAAGAAGCTCGCCGAGGAGATGAATGTTCCTCTGTTGGCGCAACTGCCTATCGTGCAGTCCATCTGCGAGAGTGGAGATAAAGGCGAGCCTGTAGCCCTGCATCCAGAGCACCCTACGGGACAGGCGTTCCTCGCTTTCGCACAGTCGGTGGTAACAGTTGTGAACAAGCGTAATCGCGAACAAGAGAAGACAAAGATAGTAAAGGTAAGCAAAGGTAGTTGACGGTTGTCAATATTATGGAATAAAATAGGCGTAATACTGCATAAAACACTATAAAATATTTAATTTTGCACTGCTTTTTCAATAAGGCAGTGCATATTTTTTAAAATATACATTTTCAGATGCAAGAAAAGATGCAAGAAAAGATGCAAGAAAAGATGCAAGAAAAGATGGAAGAAAAGAAGGAAGAAAAAAGTCGTGCGGCACGTCTGCAAATGATACGCGGAATACTTGACAGTATGCGTGTGGAGAGTCAGTCGGAGCTGCTTATGATGCTTGAGCAGCAGGGTTTTCCCTGTACTCAGGCAACATTGAGCCGCGACTTCCGCCAACTGCATGTCGCCAAGCGCCGTCTGCCCTCAGGCAAGAAATACTATATAGTACCAAAGCCGAAGGACGACCGCTATCGTGTGGTGGTTGCCGAGGTGGAAAAAAAACCGCAGCTTACGATACCGGGCTTCAAGTCGATAGCCTTCTCCGGCAATATGGCAGTGATAAAGACCTTGCCGGGATATGCCTCCAGCGTGGCTTACCATATCGACGAGTGCGAGCTGCCCGATATACTTGGAACAATTGCCGGCGACGACACCGTCTTCTGTGTTATTACGGATGTCGTGCCAGTAGAACTAATACATAAATTGGAGATTTGTTTGAATGAAAGAAGTTGAAGTAATGGTGGCTGACGAAAGCCACGAGGAATATGTTGACACCATCCTCCACACTATAGCAGAGGCTGCAAAGGTGCGCGGTACAGGCATCGCGCAGCGCACCCACGAATATCTCGCGACAAAGATGCGTGAGGGCAAGGCGGTGATAGCGATATCTAAGGATGGGGCTTTTGCTGGCTTCTCGTATATCGAGACATGGGGCAACAAGCAGTATGTTACCACCAGCGGACTTATCGTGCATCCCGACTTCCGCGGCATCGGACTGGCAAAGCGTATCAAGGATATGACCTTCACGCTTGCCCGTATGCGCTGGCCAAAGGCGAAGATTTTCTCGCTCACAAGTGGCGCCGCGGTGATGAAGATGAACACGCAGTTGGGCTATCTGCCTGTAACCTTTGCCGACCTTACCGACGACGAGGCGTTCTGGCATGGTTGCGAGGGATGCTGCAATGTCGATGTGCTTCATCGTACAGGACGCAAATACTGCATCTGTACCGCTATGCTCTTCGATCCGGCAAAGCATAAGGGCGAGGAACAAACACTTAAATTCTCAATGGGTAGTTTAAAGGAAAAGTAATATTAATAGAAGGAGTACAAAAGTTTAACAAATATGGAAAAAAAGAAAGTTGTAGTCGCATTCTCAGGAGGTCTTGACACCTCTTATACAGTAATGAAGCTTGCCAAGGAAGGCTATGAGGTATATGCGGCGTGCGCCAATACCGGCGGATTCTCAGCAGAACAGCTGAAGGCTAACGAGGAAAACGCTTATAAGTTGGGCGCAAAAGAGTATGTTACTCTCGATGTTACTCAGGAGTATTATGACAAATCGCTGAAATACATGGTCTTCGGCAATGTCCTCCGCAACAACTGTTACCCTATCTCCGTCTCTTCCGAGCGTATCTTCCAGGCTATCGCCATCGCACGTTACGCCAACGAGATAGGTGCAAAAGCTATTGCCCACGGCTCAACAGGTGCCGGCAACGACCAGATACGTTTCGACATGACCTTCCTTGTGATGTGTCCTGGCGTGGAAATTATCACCCTCACACGCGATGGCAACCTTTCCCGTCAGGAGGAGGTTGACTATCTCAACGAGAATGGTTACTTCGCCGACTTCACAAAGCTGAAGTACTCTTATAATGTTGGCATCTGGGGCACATCTATCTGCGGTGGCGAGATTCTCGACTCAGCACAGGGACTGCCAGAGGCTGCATACCTCAAGCATCCTACAAAGGAAGGCACAGAACTGCTGAAGCTTGGCTTCGAGAAGGGCGAGCTCTGCTCTGTCAACGGTAAGAAATATGACGATAAGATAGCCGCTATACAGGCTGTTGAGGAGATTGGCGCTGCCTACGCCATCGGTCGCGACTGCCATGTGGGCGACACCATCATCGGTATCAAGGGCCGTGTGGGCTTTGAGGCTGCGGCTCCTATGCTTATCATCGGCGCTCACCGCTTCTTGGAGAAATACACTCTCTCTAAGTGGCAGCAGTATTGGAAAGACCAGGTGAGCAACTGGTACGGCATGTTCCTCCACGAGAGTCAGTACTTAGAGCCAGTAATGCCGGACATCGAGGCTATGCTCGCAAGCTCACAGCGCAATGTGACAGGTGAGGTAACTCTCGAACTGCGTCCTCTCGGCTTCCAGACTGTCGGCGTTGAGTCTCCTAACGACCTTGTGAAGAATAAGCTCGGCGAGTATGGCGAGACTGCAAAGGCATGGTCATCAGAGGATGCCAAGGGATTCATCAAGGTCTCTTCCACTGCCCTCCGCGCTTACTATCTCGCACATCCTAATGAGGAGAGGTAAAGTTTTGTTTATTGTTGATTAATTATTAATGCGTAGTTTCTTTTTGCCCCGAATTAATAATTAATAATTAATAAATTGAAAAGTTTGGCTCTTGCGAAACTTGACTTATGAATTACAAAACCCTTGGAGGTCATCTTGCAGCCTTTGGAGCCTACTGCATTTTCGGCTTCAATATAGTGCTTACCAAGGACCTCACCAACTCACACATATTCACGCCCATCGCCCTGTTCACGTTCAGGTCGTTGGGCGCGGGTGTATTGTTCTGGCTCTTGTCGCTATTCATGGAGAAAGAGCCGGTAGATAGGAAAGATCTGCCGAAGATATTCATGGCAAGTTTGTTGGGATATTTCGGCACTCAGATAACCTTTCTTATAGGCATCAACTACTCCACCCCACTCGACTGCTCCATCATCGCCAGTCTCGGTCCTGTGTTCACGATGCTTGTAGCGGCGGTGGTGCTCAAAGAGCCGATAACACTAAAGAAGGCGGGCGGCGTACTGATGAGTCTTGCCGGCATCATACTGCTGATAATGAGCAGTGCGACAGTTGTCAGCGACCCTTCGCGAGTTACAACACCGTTGGGCATCGGTCTCCTTTTGCTCAACTGCCTGTTCTTCGCTTTCTACCTCGGCATCTTCCGTCCTGTGATACAGAAATATTCCGTTGTCACGTTTATGAAGTGGATATTCCTGTTCTCGTTCATCATGTCCGCACCGTTCTCCATAGGCAGCATGGTGGAGGTGGACTATTCTGCCGTGCCGTTCCAATGCTTGTTTGAACTCGGATATCTGGTGTTTATGGCTACCTTCGTGTCTTATTTCCTTATTCCTATTGGACAGAAGGAACTGCGACCTACACTCGTCAGCCTTTACTCTTATGTGCAGCCTATCGTAGCGTCAGCACTGGGAATATACCTTGGCATGGACCGCCTCACGCCGACAAAGATGCTCGCAATCATTGCCGTAATATCCGGCGTAGTACTTGTTAACATGTCGAGGGGGAAACATCAGAAAACTCAATAACAGGGATTTTAAACCGCAGATTCCAAGCAATCATTAGTTCCCCTTCAGGGGGCCTGCTTAGGGATACCGTTACTTCTTCGGGAACTTTGCGTTAACATCCTGGAGCTTGTCGTTCAGGCGCTTGAGGATATTATCTACGGCATCGCTCTTAATTGTCCTTGAATAATGATAGTCAGGCTTGTCGGAGAAAGCATCATCGTCATTGTTGAGATGACCGCCCTTGAATCCGTAGAATGCAATCTTCACATCCTCAGGCAGTTTTACGCCTTCTTTCTTTACTATAACAATCTTCATTGAGATTGTGGCAATGCTCGTATTCTGTGTCATGTTGACAACTGTCGGAAAGACATCGTTGTCATCCATCTTCTCATAAGCCCTTGTCTTACTGTTTGAGAAGTCATGAACTACAGTCTTGCCCTGCTTGTCTTTCGTTATACCTATAACATTAAAGTAGTCTGCCGTTTCCTTTGCGACACATACTTTGAGGGCGACTGTAGCTGGTGCTTCTTCTTTTGACGGTTTGATGTGATCGTAGTCATCGTCGGCTGCACATGAGACAGTTGCTATCAAACCCATTACTAAGATTGTGATTGCAGTGAAGTAAAGACTAATTGTTTTCATAGCTGTTATGTTTAGATTTCACTGCAAAGATAGCGTTATCTTTTGATGTTTGTTAATAAAACCGTATCAAAAGATATCAATTATGTTACAATGTAACAAGGTTTACGGAAATGTAACATTTTTAGTTCCTTCTCACTGCCTTTTTCCCATCCTTTATCAATACACCGGTAGCGGTTGAAGATGCTTTTACGCCTGAAAGATTGTATGCTGCGGACGATGTCTCACGCTTTATTCCGCCAACCTTTGTAGCCTGTGACTCGGTGCGCTCTATAAGGTTAAGCTCGGTGTTGGGTGCGAGGATAGGATTTACAGGAGTAGAGAAGGAGGCGATAGACAGTGATGCTTCTGCCCTTACGTCGTCTAATGCCGCTGCCGCACTGAACCAGTATGTGCCGCCTGCAACCTTCCATGCACTGTTGTCTGTGTCAAAAGAGGCAAGGTCAGACTTCGGGAAGCGGAAGGTCATCTGCTCACTTTCCTCAGGCTCGAGAGTCTTTGTCTTGCCAAACGCCTTCAGTTCCCTGTTAGGCTTGTTTGCCGTCTCGCAGTCGGGAGCGGTGGCATATATCTGAACCACCTCTTTCCCTGCCACGCCGCCAGTGTTGGTAACGGTTACGCCGATGATGATGTCGCTGTCGTCCTCGCTGACAGACATATTAGAATATTCGAACGAGGTGTAGCTGAGGCCGTAGCCGAAAGGATAGGCAACCGACTGTTTGAAGGTGTCGAAATAGCGATAGCCTACATATATGTCTTCTTCGTAGTTGGTATAGTCTTGCGAGATGCTTGTGCCCACTGGGAAATTCTTCGCCGATGCGTGGTCTTTGTAGCTGAAAGGTATTGTCTGCGCTAACTTGCCGCTTGGACATTCCGCTCCTGAAAGCACATCGACAATGGCGTTTCCTGCCTCCTGACCTCCAAGCCACGGCAGAAGGATTGCGTCAGGAAGATGCTGCCATGAGGTCATGTCGATAGGCGCTGGTATGTTTAGAACCACCACCACACGCTTGCCGGCGTCATGGAATTTCTCACATACGTTCTCAATGAGTGTCAGCTCTTTGTCCTTCAGGAAATACTCCTCCTCGCTGCGGTCAGCCTCCTCTTTTGTGCTTCGTCCGATGGTAACTATCGCAATGTCTGTGCTTTGTGCGTATGCTGCCACCTGCTCCTTCGTCCATTCTATCTCCGAAGGCAGTTTGGCTTCTGTCACCTGTCCGATGATTCCGCCTGTTGTGTTGTCTGTTCCCTCTTTCTTAATGTGTGCCTCGTAAGCGTCGTTGAGTGTTTTTTCCACGGTGAATCCTGCCGCCGCGAAGGCTGATGGCAGTGATGTGGTGTATTTGGATGTTACATATCCTGAGCCTTTGCCGCCCGGTATCAGACGGTAGGAGATGCTGCCGAACAGTGCCACTGTCGGAGTCTTTGTGGTGTTAAGTGGCAGTGTGCGCCTGTCGTTCTTCAGCAGTATGCATGCTTCGGCAGCTGCCTGTCGCGCCACTATCGCATGACTTCCCAAGTCGGGGTTGTCGCTGTGGGGCAGATTCTTGAACTTATTGGTGCGCATGATGAACTCAAGTATTCTGCTGCAGCTTGTCTTTAGCTCGTTCTTTATGCTGCTTGCTGATAGCCTCATCTTCCACCAGTCTGCTGTAGAGCCTGGCATCAGCAGGTCGTTGCCCGCCTTCAGTTCACTGACGGCGTCGGCCTCGTTTATCCAGTCGCTGAACACAATGCCGCCATATCCCCATTCGTCTCTCAGCAGGGTGGTCAGAAGGTCATAGCGTTCTGCTGTCTTTGTGCCGTTGAGCTTGTTGTATGATGACATCACCGTCCACGGCTGTCCCTCTTTAATCGCTATTTCGAAAGGCTTGAGATATATCTCGCGCAGTGCCCTTTGCGATATTCGCGCGTCGTTCTTCTTTCTGTTTGTCTCCTGATTATTTGCCACAAAATGCTTCACGCTGCATCCTACACCCTGACTTTGTATGCCGCGCACATAGGCTGCTCCCATCTTTCCGGAGATTAGCGGGTCTTCGCTGTAGTATTCAAAGTTTCTGCCGCAGAGCGGATGACGCTGAATGTTGACGCCCGGTCCTAACACTACGGCGCAGCCATATTCGAAAGTCTCGTTGCCTATCACCTGTGCCACCTGCTCCGCAAGACTCGTGTTCCATGTGGAAGCCAAGGCTGTGCCGCTGGGACAGAAGGTGGCGTATTTGAGGTTGGAGCCGGTCACTGTAGAGAGACGCACGCCAGCAGGACCGTCAACAACAGCCACTGTCGGTATGCCGTATTTGCTTATCTCCCATGTGTAGCCTGTGGCGCCGGTAATCTCATGACTGCCGATGTAGGTGTCAACAGTTCCCATGCCCTGAACAAGATGGCATTTGTCGTCGGTGCTGAGGGCATTGACAACTTCTTCCACGGTGTTTACGCCTAATTTCTGTGCGTTACTCGTCAATGTCATGCCAAAGAGCATGGCTGATGCGGTACAGATGATTCTCAACTTTCTCATAGTGTATTTTAGTATTTGGATGGAGTCGTACGCCAAGGCGCACGACTCCATTAATTTTTCATTTACCTCTCCCCACAATGAATTGTGGGGTTATAGGTGGAAAAGTGGCTTCGCCACTATTTTTACTTCTTAATCATCTTCTTGCCGTTCTTGATGACTACGCCCTTGAAGTTGGCATTAACCTTCTGACCTTGCAGGTTGATGATTGCGCCGTTGAGAGCGTTGTCAGCCTTAACGTTGCTGATAGCTGATGGGATAACAGCAGTGATGCTTATCGGCTGGAGCTGGATTGTTGTAGTTTCGCCCTTAGCATAGATGCCGATAGCGCCGACGATGTCGTAAGTCTTGTCAGCCTCTGGAGCAGCTATCTCGATAGCGAACTGGTTGTAGCCAGCCACTGTTGCGTTGTCAGCAGTGATAGTGAAGTTCTTGTTTCCTTCTTCAGGAGCGGTGTATGTTACGCCCTTCAGTGTTACCACCTTGTTCACGTTCTCTGCGATAAAGTCTGATGCCTTTACCTCAGGATAAGTGATTTCCTCTGGTGCAGCTTCTGTTGCTGTAAGTTCAGTGCTTGGCACTGCCTCGAAGAGACCGTTGTAGATAGATACGCTACCGCTCCAGTTAGAAGCGAGGTGAACACCTTTGTCGAATGCCAGACCGCCGGCGCCCTTGTAGATAAGACTATTGGCTGTAGCGTCCTTGATGAAGAGATATTTCTCTGTTGGGTTGGCAACAACCACTGCATCGCCAGTGAATGTGAACACTTCTTTGTCAGCCAACTGGTTGAGCTCAGCCACTGTAGCAACGACTGTTGGGAGGTCGATAGTGTAAGTAGCCTTAACCTCTACAGAACCATCGTCGTTCTTTACTGCGAAGGCGCGGATGGTTGTTGTGGCATCAACAGTGATAGGAGCAGTGTATTTAGTAGCCTTTGATGAGAGCGTAGCCTCGTCGTCAGTAACATAATAGATGTCTGCGCCGTCCTCTGCTGTAATCTCCACTGTCTTCACTTCATTGTAAGTGCCAGGCTCTACTGAGAATACAGGGGCTGTAACTACAGGCTCGCTTGCAGAGTTTGACCATGTAATCTCAATCTTGTCAATATACATTGCACCACTGTTAGAACGGAGACCTACATACTGATAGTCGCCTTCAATCTCCAACTCTGTAGATGTGCCCTTAACAATAGAACCTAATTTTGTTCCTCGAGTATTGTTGTTATATAAGTCTGAAGCTGCGGTGTATGCAGTGTTGCTTCCGTAAACATCTAATGTTCTTGTGTCAGCAGTCTCACTGTTCCATGTTACAACAACCTTCTTCACTTTGCCGCCTGATGTTGTAGAAACAATGCCAGCATTGCTGGTTGAACGCAACTGAATAGCGCCACTCTCACTCTTTGCAGAGTTACCAGCATAGATAGCATCAGAAGTATCTGTTGTTACATTAGAGAAGTCTGTGTATTTAGACTGTGTTGCTGTAAACTTATCTGCTGTTAAAACATCTGTGCTTTCAATCACTTCGCTTTCAAATGGATAAACAATAGCTTCCACATCGCCAGTCTTGCGGATAAGCAGATAGTCGAAATAGTTCTTGTTGTTGCCGGCAGAGACAGTGATATTTGTCTTCTTAAGAACTTCAATCTCAGAAGATGTCTCGGTTACCACAGAACCTGTTGAGGTTATTGTGAGAACCTCAGAGTCACCCATGTAGAACTTTGTTTCTCCAGCACGAGTTGCGGCAGTGATAGTATATTTACCCGGTTTCAATGTTGCTACGACAGCACCTTCTTCTGCGGCATAAGCAGCCTTACCGCTTGACATACGGATAATGGTGTACTGGTCTTCGTAAGGAGTGAGGGTGCTGATATCCTCTGCTTCAGTGTAGAATACAGCATTGTTTGTTTCGTCCAATGTGTATGTCAAGGTTACAACCTTGTTGTTCTCGTCGAGAACCACTGTTCCCTGTCCGTACTGTGGTGATTTTGGCTTGACATAGAGGTTGTTGTTGTCGTCAAGGAAATAGTAAGGAATATAGTAGTTTACCTCATCGCCCTCAAAGCCAGAACCGTTATATAGCGTGCGGCCGCTTGCGTCCTCTGCCTTGAAGTTATATACGGCTGCCTCGCGGAATGTTACGGTAACAACACTTGAACCGTCTTTGTTAACAACAGTTTCAGCTGCGTTGTCGCTAACATATATATACTTGGCTGTTTTGCCTTCGTTGTAAATAGGATTCTTGTCAGTTGCAAATAGGCTGGCAGCTTTGCTGACCTCTCCTTCAGCAGTTCTTGCTTCTGCTATCTCTGTACCGTTAGCGTCAACATATTTAACGGTGTATGCTGCATATTCAGCATCACTGGCAGTAACGGTGATTTGAACATTGTCGATTTTGAAAGCGTCGCTACTGTTTATGAAACCCCAAAGCTCAATCTGTGAGCATTTTACAGGAACAGCAGCACCTGCTTGCGCACTGTAAGGCTGGTCGCCTGTTGCAGAGAACAATGTCTCGCCTGAATCATCTTTAACAGTGTAGTCAACAGTGTTTGCTTCAACATCAACTGTAATGTCCATGTCAAGCCATTGGCCTGTACATTTTGTCAGGTTAGAGCCACTGGCGCTGTTCTGTACAAAACCATTATTCTTGTCAGAACCAAAGCGGAACCACGCATATTTGGTTCCATAAACATTCTTTGCTACGCCTGTTTGGTCACCTGATTCACCTGCGAGAGTTGCATCGCGAAGGAAGAGGATGGCGCGAGAGCCGTTAGCACTCCAATACCTCATCTTTACATTAACCTTTGCAGCCCTGTCTATATTCGGGAACAAATCTACAAGGTTAAGATTGGCTAACGAATAGCCGTTCTGTGCGTTGTCTGCACATTTCATATAAAGCACTTTGCTGTTCAAATCAGCATCGTTAATAACGGAAAGTGTAGCACGGCTACGAGCTGTAAACACAGCGTTTTCGTCCTCAAAATCAATGGTCTTTGTCTGAACGTCTGCTTGCGCGTTCATAAGCCCAAACATCAAGGTGCAGACAATGAGCCATACTCGGTGTAAACTTTTTTTCATAAATACATTGGTTTTAAATTTTTTTTCGGAGCAAATTTAAGGAAAGTATTGTTAATAGGCAAATAAAACAATAAGAAAATGAAAAAAAGACAAATATTATATTGACACATATACTTTCGGCTAAGACAAAACGGGTTGCGAACTGAGATGTTCGCAACCCGTTTAATATTCTTTACTTGTGTGTCGTTTTACTTCTTGAGAAGTTTCTTACCGTTCTTGATGACAATACCTCTGAAGTTCTTGTCAACCTTCTGACCGCGGATGTTGAAGATTACGTCGTTAGAAGCGCCGTCAGTCTCAACGCCGTTGATGCCAGTAATAGCCTGGTCAGAGATGTAAAGCTCTGTGATGAAGAGGTTAGTAGCTGTCTCGCCACGAGTGATTGTGAACGATGTAGCGCCAGCCTCTGCTGCAGTTACAGTGTAAGAAATCTTGTTAGGCTTGCCGTCACCTGTAGTATGGCCTTCGTAGATGTTGTTGAATACATCACCAGTGTTGTAAGTAGCTCCATTGCTGAATGTGAAGAGAGCTGCAGACTTCTTAGATTCGTCATCCTTGTTCTTGAACGCTGTGATGTTGATAACGTCACCTTCTGCGAGTGGCTTGTCAAGAGTAACAGTCATGTACTTGTCGTCAGAGAGATCCTTCTTACCGTTGAGGCAGATAGTGTTGTATCCAGCCTGAGCGTAGTTGAGACGTTCAGGAGCAGCGGCAGAAGCAACGATAGTACCACCAACCTCTGTTACCACAGCGTCAGCATTAGAAGCCCAGAAGTACTTAGCGTCTGTTGGAGCAACGATGATTGGAGCTGCATCTGCGACAGTGTACTTGAGGTTAAGAACAGTGTCAACCTTTGTTACACCCCAGTCGTTAGAAGCAAAGAGAGGTACTACGAGAGAGTATTCGCCAGGAGCAACTGTCTCTTCGATCTTAATTGTACCGCCAGAAA